>JAIIWC010000020.1 GCA_022745215.1 Collinsella sp.
GCCCCCGGGGCCCGGATGGGGCCTCGGGGGCGTTCGGCTAGCTGCGGGAACGGTCTATCCGCTCAACGTGTTCGGCTGAGATCGGAAATCAACCTCCGAAACAAGCAGGGCGAACGCCGGTCTTTAGCGTTCGCCCCAAGGACTCAGATATTGAATAACGCGGCTGTGGCGCGCGTGCGGGCCCTAGACGCGTTACCGCGCATGGCGCTACTCGTCCAGAGCGGAAAGGTCGATACCCAGGGCCTCGGCCATCTCGTCGTTCTTGACGACGACCAGGTCCTTGCTCGAGAGGTGCACGATAGCCATATCCTCGGGCTTGGCTTCGCCCTTCAGGATCTTAACGGCCATCTCGCCCGCAGCGTAGCCCAGGTCCTTATAGTTGATGGAGAGGGTGAACAGGCCGCCGGCCATGCACATGCCCTCCTCGCCGGTCACGAAGGGGAGCTTGTTCTCCTTGCAGATCTGGCCGACCTGCGAAGCGCCCGCGGCGATGGTGTTGTCGGTGGGGGAGTAGAGCGCGTCGACCTTGCCCACGGCGGACTCGACGACGGACTGGATCTCGTTGGAGCTCGAGACGGTGAAATCGGTGTACTCCAGGCCCAGCTTGTCGAGCTCCTTCTTGGCGGCCTTGATCTGAACGTCGGAGTTGGACTCGGCGGTGCAGTAGAGCAGGCCGACCTTTTTAACGTCGGGCAGGACCTTCTGCATCATCTCGAGCTGCTCGGCGACCGGGGTGAGGTCGGAAGCGCCGGTGACGTTGGTGCCGGGCTTGTCGTTGTCCTGGACCAGGCCGGAGGCGGCGTAGTCGGTGATGGCACAGCCCACGATGGGGATATCGGCCGTGGCGCCGGCGGCAGCCTGCGCGGCGGGCGTGGCGATGGCATAAATCAGGTTGACGTTGTCGCCCACAAACTTGTCGGCAATGGACTTACACGTGGACTGGTCGTTCTGGGCGTTCTTCTGGTCGATCTTGACCTTAAGGCCGCTCTCCTTGATGGCCTTGACAAAGCCGTCGTTGGCGGCATCGAGTGCGGAGTGCTCGGTG
Source organism: Collinsella sp. (assembly GCA_022745215.1). GTDB lineage: Bacteria > Actinomycetota > Coriobacteriia > Coriobacteriales > Coriobacteriaceae > Collinsella. The sequence goes on from JAIIWC010000020.1 coordinate 1,046, forward strand.
AGTTGCAGAACGCCGATGGTGTAGTCGGAACCGGCGGCAGCAGAGCCGGAACCAGAGTTGCCACCGCATCCGGCAAGCGGGGCGAGCGCGAGCAGGCCGGCGGAGACCAGAAGGCTCCTGCGGCTGATGGTGATGTCCTTCATATCATTACCCCCAGTATAAAAATGGCTGGAAACACTGCACTGGGACAAAGTGCAAGTGGAACTATAGTAGCGCTGATGTCCATTTTTACAACAGCTCGGCGGGTTTTTTAATACAGAACCGGATGGGCGGTACGGGTAGTCGAATGGACGGCGGAGGGTCTTATGCGGCGGAGGCGGCGTCGTCCTCGTCCAAGGCGGCGAAGAGCTTCTTGCCATCGAGGAGACGTGTGGTGACGTTTCTCATGCGGCCGATCTCAACGGTGCGCAGCGTGTCGTCGGCGCCTCGGGCGTCATAGACCGTTCCCAGCAAATACGAGATGCCGTCTCGTTGCTTGATGGCAAAGGGCCGGAGTGTCATCCGTGCCACTTCGACCTCTCCGCGTGCCGTGACACTCGAAATATCAAAACTCACCGTGGTTCCGTGGTCGATGGCCTGCTCGATGAGCTCGCAGGCATCGATGCGCTTGACAGGCGTGTGCGTGGTCTTGGTGGATTTGCCGCCCACGCTTGGAGCGGGCTCGGGTGCATCGAGGTAGCCGCGAACGTCGGCGCTCGCCATGGCGACCAAGTGCTGCGCCATGCTCTTTCGAATGGCGATGGGCGTGGAGCGGTTGCGCATGACCATACCGTGGAGCCGGATGATCTCTTCGTCGGTGAGCGGACGGGTCAAGAGCCGATAACCCACGCCGCGCTTGTACTCAATTTCGTATCCGGCATGGCGAAGCGCGGAGATGGCGGTGTAGATGCTGCGCCGCGCTGCCGAGATGGGCATGCGGGCGGGGTCGTCGGGATGGGCGAGGCGCCGGATCAACTCATCGGAAAGCATGGCCTTGTCCTCGCCGGTGTTTTCGCTTAATAGTTGCAGGATGCGAACGGCGCGATAGGCTGCCATCGAGGCGGCGCCCCTCGTCGTGGTCTCGTAAGTTTCAACAGCGGTTTCGGTCATGGCGCCCACGTCCTTTCCGTTTTGGGTGGCGACGGTATGGAGCCTAGGACGCGGGGCTTTCCCAGGGGTGCAGGACGCTCTGGGCGGTCGGTAGCCGTCGGCAAGCGGCGGGTCGAGTTTTCAACAGCCCTGCTCAACTGACCAAATACTTGCCAAAAGCTTGACGGATACTGTTGAAAAAAGCGCCCCTCGGCTTGCCGAGAGGCGCTGGCGTGATGCGCTGGAACGCGTTTGGTGACGCTGTGACGATTAGAAGTCGGCGTTGCCCACGGTGCGCGGGTGCGGCAGGACGTCGCGGATGTTGCCCACGCCGGTCAGATACATGACCAAGCGCTCGAAGCCCAGACCGTAGCCGGCGTGCTTGCAGGAACCGTAGCGGCGCAGGTCAAGGTAGTACTTGTACTGCTCGGGATTCATGCCCAGGTCCTTGATGCGGGCTTCGAGCAGATCCAGGCGCTCCTCGCGCTGGGAGCCGCCGATAATCTCGCCGATACCGGGAACCAGACAGTCGGCGGCGGCGACGGTCTTGCCGTCCTCGTTCATGCGCATGTAGAACGCCTTGATCTCGGCCGGGTAGTCGGTTACGAAGGTCGGGCGCTTAAAGTGCTCCTCGGTCAGGAAGCGCTCGTGCTCGGTCTGCAGGTCGATGCCCCAGCTGACGGGGTAATCAAACTGGTGACCGGCGGCGACGGCCTGCTCCAGGATCTCGACGGCCTCGGTGTAGGTGACGCGGGCAAAGTCGGAGTTGGCGACATGGTCCAGGCGCTCGAGCAGACCCTTGTCCACAAACTTGTTGAGCATATTGAGCTCGTCGGGGCAGGTTGCCATGACGTCCTTAAGGACGTACTTGAGCATGGCCTCGGCGTTATCCATGTAGTCGTTAAGGTCGGCAAAGGCCATCTCGGGCTCGATCATCCAAAACTCGGCGGCGTGGCGCGTGGTGTTGGAGTTTTCGGCGCGGAAGGTGGGGCCAAAGGTGTACACGTCGCCAAAGGCCATGGCAAAGTTCTCGGCATTGAGCTGGCCGGACACGGTAAGGCTCGCGTGCTTGCCAAAGAAGTCCTGGCTCCAGTCGACCTCGCCGGACTCGGTGAGGGGCGGATTTTTGGGGTCGAGCGTGGTTACGCGGAACATCTCGCCGGCGCCCTCGCAGTCACTCGTGGTGATGATGGGGGTGTTGACGTAGACAAAGCCCTGCTCCTGGAAGAAGCGGTGGATGGCGGCAGCCGCGACAGAACGGATGCGGAACACGGCGCGGAACAGGTTGGTGCGCGGGCGCAGGTGCTGCTGGGTGCGCAGGAACTCGACGGTTGCGCGCTTCTTTTGCAGCGGGTAGTCCGGGGCGCTGACGCCCTCGACCACGATTTCGGTCGCGGTGAGTTCGAAGGGCTGGGGAGCATCGGGGGTCAGTTTGACGGTGCCGGTGCAGATGAGGGCAGCCGAGACGTTTTGGTGGGCTATCTCGTCGTAGTTGTCGAGCGCCTCGCGGTTCATGACGACCTGCAGGTCGCGGAAGCAGCTGCCGTCGTTGAGCGTAACGAAGCCAAAGTTTTTCATGTCGCGGACGGACTTGACCCAGCCGGCAACGGTGACGGTCTGGCCACCGAGCGACTCGGCATCGGCATAGAGCTGCGCGATTTTGGTGCGGTTCACGTATCCTCCCATGATGGTTGAATGACAGTTATCCATACGGTTCGATATTCTAGCAGCTCGTCTCATTTGAGCTATACAGATAAGGCATTGGCGGGACGGTTTTCAAACGAAAAGCGCCCACGCCAGATGGGCGTGGGCGCTTGGGTACCTTGTTTGTTGGCTGCGCGGCGCAGGGCTCGGCTACTTGGTCTTAGCCACCAGCAGCGGGTCGCCGAGCTTGACGAGCGGGTTGCCGCCGATAAGCGTGCCAGACTCGCCCACGTGGTCGATGCTCTTGAGGCGATCGAGCTCGGAGATGATGACGGTCACGATGTCCTCGTGACCAGCGGCCTTGATGGCGTCGCGGTCGAAGCTGATGAGCGGCTGACCGGCCTTGACCGTGTCGCCCATCTCGACAAAGCGAGCAAAGCCCTTGCCGTTCATTTGCACAGTGCCCAGGCCAACGTGGATAAATACGCGTAGGCCGTCCTCGGTAATCATGCCGATGGAGTGGTTGGTAACGGTGGTGGCGCCGATGCGGCCGTTGGCGGGGGCATAAATGGTGTCGGTAATGGGCTCGATGCCGTAGCCCTGGCCGAGCATGCCCGAGGCGATGGTCTCGTCGGGAACCTCATCCAAGTTGACGAGTACGCCGTTGACAGGAGCGTAGATAACGCCTTCGCGGGTGGCGAAGCTTGCTGCGGGCGGAACGGACGCCTCGCCCGTCGAGGTGAACGTGGACTTGAGCGAATCGAGCAGACCCATAGATGCCTCCAACGTATCAAGTGCGCATATTGCGCGCGTGTAGTTTGCCGGAATATTTCGTACGTGTTTCCCGGCTTGGTCAGCGCCCTTATTCTACGCTGCCCAACGATGCTCCTGAGCTGGGATTATGTGATATATCAGTTGAAGGGAAACTTATTGCCGGAGTGTTTCTGCGCCCTGGGTTCAACTGGGGTACGCTTGAGGGCGATAAACAGTGCGCACGTTTTGCGCGAAGGGAGCACCAATGATTGTCGAGAACCATGCGCTGTGGGGCGAGGAACCGACCGAGGAATATCCGGCGACGTTTACCTATTTGGGGGCCGAGCCGCTGCCCGATAAGCCTAATGGCCGTCGCCCGGCAGTGATTATCTGCGGCGGAGGCGCGTTTACGCACATCGCCCCGCATGAGCAAGACCCGGTGGCGTTTGCGTTTTTGGACCACGGATACCAGGCCTTTGTGCTCAATTATGTGACGAGCGCCACGGGCGACGTGAGCTTTCCGCACCCACAGGCCGATCTTGCCAAGATGGTTGCTACGGTGCGCGCGAATGCCGACGAGTGGCATGTTGACCCCAAGCGCGTGTGCGTCGTGGGCTTTTCGGCGGGCGGCATGATCTGTGCCTCGCTGGCAACGCAGTGGAAGAGCGGTCCCTTTGCGGCGCTTGCCGGGGCACGTCCGGACGATATCCGTCCCGATGCCGTGGTGCTGGGCTATCCGTTGCTCGATCTTGCCTATGTGCGCGATTTGCAGACGCGCGATCCGCGCATTGACCTGCGCGTGCCCAAGACCGGCGGCAAGACGGGCCGCGATTTGCTCAACGATTACCTGTCGATGGTGACGGGCGGAGAGGCGACTGACGAACACTTGGCAGATATCTGTCCCACCACGCATGTTTCGCGCCAGATGCCGCCGACCTTTGTTTGGGGCGTTTCCGATGACAAGACGGCGCCGATCGCGCAGGTCTACCCGTTTGCGCAGCGCATGGCCGAGGAAGGCGTCGCATGCGAGATGCATGTCTTTGACCAGGGCGGCCACGGCCTTTCACTCGGCAACGCCAACACCGCCGTCGACAACGAGGGCAAGCAGGTGGCAGTCCGCCCCTGGATCCGCCTAGCCTTCCGCTTCCTGGAGCGCCACGGTTTTTAGGCCGCTCAGCACGAGGGTGGAAAATCTCCCGTTTTTGGTCTGCTTTTCGACTAAAAGTGGGAGATTATCCACTCTCGTGAGGCGAACGTCCGAAAATCCACTCTCGTTGCTTTGCTACCAAACGGTGAACTGGGCGTTTTCCGTGTTCCAGTGGACATCGCGAACGTAGTCTCGCGCGCCCGCGGCATCCCGCGCTTCGAACAGCTCAAGAATATGAGCATGCTCGTTGTTGGCCTTATGAAGCAGCTTACAAGCCGTTTCCTGGTCGACGGTCTCGTAATCACGTTTGATGAAACAGCGTTCGAGTTGGGAAATCATGTCGCGTAGACGGTCGTTGCCGCAGCGGTTGAAGTATGTAAGATGAAAGTCTCGCTGAATGTCGTCGTATTTACGGATGAGACCGCCTTGGATCGCAAGGTCCATAGAGCCGACGAGGAACTTAAGCTGTGTGATGTCATCATCGGTTAGTTGTGGGCAAGCAAGATAGGCCGCCTGCCCGTCGAGCGGCCCCATGATTTCAAAGACCTCAACAGCGTTTTGCTGATCGAAGCCGCGGACACGGAATCCGCGGCGGGGAAGATTGTCCAGGTAGCCGTCGCTTGCCAGCTGGATGAGCGCTTCGCGAACCGGCGTGCGCGATACACCCATGGCATCGCAAATTGCCTGCTCGCTTACACGGTCGCCAGCCGAAAGCTCGCCGGCGTCTATGCGGCTCGAAATATAGTCGTATACGTGGTCCTTCAGGGGTCTTCTGAGCGTTTCCATAAACTTATAATCCTTAACTGTATATTTTCAAAAATAAATACGTTTCGCTTGAATAGGCTAGTTAAATTATAGAACGACCAGCTAAATCGTACTACGTAACCTGAATAAGCAATAATACGTTCACCGATGAATACCTACCGTTCATGATTGTATACAATATACAAAAAAGCAAAGACACCCTAAGATGAAGCCATCGAAAGGAAGGCGGGCGCAAAGAAAGCCCGCTCTCTGCTAGGAGATCCAAGGAGGATCATCATGACCAAGTTCAGCCACGTCATCATCCGTCGTCCCGGCAAGTCCCTGAGCAATGGCATCACGAGTGCCCCCGAGCTTGGCCAGCCCATCTACGAGCGTGCGATCGAGGAGCACTACGATTACGAGCATGCACTCGAGCAGTGCGGCGTCGACGTGTCCGTGCTGCCCGCGCTCGAGCAGTATCCCGACAGCTGCTTCGTCGAGGATCCGGCCGTCATTACTCGCTGCGGAGCCATCATTACCAACCCCGGTGCCGATAGCCGCAATGGCGAGAAGGACGAGATCGAGCCGGTCGTCCGTCGCTTCTTCGACGACGAGCATGTAAAGCACATTGTTTCCCCTGGTACGCTCGATGGCGGCGATGTCATGATGGTCGGCGACCATTTCTATGTCGGCCGCTCCGCTCGCACCAACGAAGAGGGCATCCGTCAGTTCTGCGAGATTCTCGAGGGCTGGGGTCTCGAGGGCTCCGAGGTTCCGCTGGAGGAGGTCCTGCACCTCAAGACGGGCGTCAACTACATCGAGGACAACAACATGCTCGTCTCCGGTGAGTTCATCGATAAGCCCGACTTTGCCCAGTACAACAAGATCGTCGTGCCCGAGGACGAGGCCTATGGCGCCAACTGCATCTGGGTCAACGGTACGGTCATCGTGGCCGAGGGCTATCCGACCGTGCTCAAGGCCGTGCAGGACCTGGGCTACAAGACGCTCGTTGTCGACACCTCCGAGTATCGCAAAGTCGACGGCGGCCTCTCCTGCCTGTCACTGCGCTTCTAATGTGGTCGTTGTAATAGCTTTATGACCGCTTGATAGATGGCCCGGCACCCGATTCGGGACGTCCGGGCCATCTTCCGTGCGGTTACATGATTAAGGAGGTGCACATCTATGTCCTCTAAAACTCAAAACGAGGAGATTATCGACCCGAATGGCTTGGATCTCTTTCGACTGACCATGATGGTCATCACTGCGAGTATTTGCGGCGGCATTTTCTCTCTTGCAGGCGACATGGCGGCGGGCGGAGCCAATACCGGCGCGGTTATCGTCTCGTGGGGAATTTGCTTTATTGGTGTCTTCGCGCTGATGATGGTGTTCAACGGCTTGTCTCAGGCGCGTCCCGACCTAACTGGTGGCATCTATGCATACGCCGCGGCTGGTTTTGGCGATTACATTGGTTTCAACTCCGCTTGGGGTTACTGGATCAGCGCGTGCCTTTCTAACGTGAGCTTTGCGCTCTTGCTGTTTAGTGCGTTGGGCTATTTCTTCCCTGCGTTTGGTGCGGGCAACAATCTGCTTTCCATCGTCTGCGCCAGCGTGTTTTTGTGGTTCCTTACCGCTCTTGTGCTTCGCGGTGTTAAGGAGGCCGCGGGCATTAACACGATCGTCACGTTGGCGAAATTGGTACCGCTGGGCCTCTTCGTGCTGAGTATTGTGCTCCTGGGCAAGTTCAACGTCGACATATTCATGGATAACTTCTGGGGAGAGCCGGCTGGCCCCGGGTTTGGCGAACAGGTTGTCTCGACCATGATTGCCCTTGTTTGGGTCTTCACGGGCATCGAGGGCGCTGTCGTCATTTCGGGTCGCGCTAAGTATGTGCGCGACGTCGGTCGCTCGACGGCGCTCGGATTTGCGGCTGTCTTTGTCCTGTATTTGATCATTTCCATGCTGTCGCTCGGTATTATGCCGCGCGAAGAGATGGCGCAGCTCGCAACGCCCTCCATGGCTGGAATTCTCGAGCGCGCGATTGGTCCGGTTGGCGCGGCAATTGTCAACCTTGGTGTTATCTTGTCGCTGGTCGGCGCCATGCTCGGCTATGTCATCATTGCGTCCGAGACACCTTTTGAAGCGGCGCGTCAGGGGTCGTTCCCGTTGGCGTTTGCCAAGACAAACGAACGCGGTGCCCCCGTGGTGACGGTTCTGGTGAGCTCGGGTATCACGCAGCTCTTCTTGATTGTGTCGTATGTGGCGGCGAGCACCTATCAGTTCTTCTATAGCTGTGCGGTCAATACGATTCTGGTCCCGTACGTCTGTTCGGCTGCCTATTACATGGTAATCGGATGGAAGAACGAGCATCTGGATGGGCCTTATGCGCCAAGCGTCGGTAAGGCGCGCTTCTTCGGTACGCTCGGCTTTATTTACACGTTGTTCTTGGTGTGGTCAACGGGCCTCCAGGGCGTCATGATCACAACGATCCTTTTTGCTCCGGCCATCCCCGTCTACATTGCAGGCGAGCGAGGCCGCGGTAAGCCGGTACTTCCGCATCTGCACGACAAACTGATCGCGGCAGTGGTCATTGTCGTGGCAATCATTTCGCTGTATCTGCACTTTGCCGGCATCGCGCCGATCGTCTAAGACTGCGGCGAGCTTCATTGCTTGGTAAGCCGGCAGGGCATCGCTTATCGGTTCTGCTCGGCATTCCATAACCGATGTGGGTCTCTGTAACGTGCCTTTGGGAGTGCCCGCCAAGCCCGCGCAGGTGACATTTTGTCGCCAGCGCGGGCATTTTCCCAGCCCTCATTAGTTGCGGTGAAAAAAGTTCTTGTTTTTGCTGGTTGAAGCCCCAAGCAGGAACTATTCCACCGCAACTTCGTTTTGATGCCCGGCCCGGAAACTGCGTCCCAGTTTTGCCCTTCAAGGTGGGACGCAGTTTCCCATAGGCCCTCGACTGGGAAAGCGCATCCCGTTTCGAGCGGGAATTCCGGGATGCATTTTCCGCAAGAGGCCTGTTTGGGAAACGGTATCCCGTTCCGAGCTCAAATTCTGGGTCGCAGTTTCCCCGAGGGGTCCCGTTGGGAAACTGCATCCCGGTTCGAGCCTAAATAGCGGGATGCGCTTTCCGCGAGGGCCTCCTGGGGAAATTGCGTCTCAGAATCCCTCTGCCGGGCCGCTTTGGTGCAAAGTAACCTGACCCCCTTGCACCAATCTGGCAATTGAACGTCGCCTTGAGTTCGCGCTATCATGCATGGTTACAATTGGTTAGCCGTGGCAAACGGTTAGCTAAGGCAAACTAAATGCAACGCCTTGTGGGCGCCGGGGGAGGAACGCGGACGTGAGGCTCGATACGCTCGAGATCGGAAAGGACGCCGTTGTCGCATCGGTGACATCGGATGACCAGGCACTCCGACAACATATTTTGGACATGGGCCTAACGCCGGGCACCGAAGTCACCATGATGAAGTACGCCCCCATGGGCGACCCGCTCGAGATTCGCCTGCGTGGCTACGAGCTAACGCTGCGCAAGGACGATGCCGCGCGTATCGAGCTCGTGGATGTCCACGACACGGACACGGGTCCGCGCGTTAACGCGGCAATCGGCACGACGGAACACCCAGCACTGGGCGAAGGGACGTATTCGCCCCGCGCTGCCAAGACGGCCGTGCCCGAGGGTGCGCCGCTACATTTTGCCCTTGCCGGCAACCAAAACTGCGGCAAGACCACGCTGTTCAACCAGCTGACGGGTTCTAACCAGCACGTCGGCAACTTTCCCGGCGTAACGGTCGACCGCAAAGACGGCACCATCCGTAACCATCCCGAGGCGAGCGTCACCGACCTGCCCGGTATTTATTCGCTCTCTCCGTACACGGGTGAAGAGGTTGTGAGCCGCCAGTTTATCCTGGACGAGAACCCCGACGCTATCATCGACATCATCGACGCCACCAATATCGAGCGCAACCTGTACCTGACCCTGCAGCTCATGGAGCTCGATCGCCCTATGGTCATTGCGCTCAACATGATGGACGAGGTGACGGCTAACGGCGGCGCCGTGGACGTCAATCTGCTCGAGAGCCTGCTGGGCGTGCCGGTCGTTCCCATTAGCGCCGCCCGCAACGAGGGCATCGGCGAGCTTGTGGAGCATGCCCTGCACGTGGCACGATTCCGCGAGCGCCCCGGTCGCTTGGACTTTTGTGCGCCCGACGGCCCGGACGGCGGCGCGCTGCATCGTTGCATCCATGGCATTGCCAACCTTATCGAGGACCATGCCGCAACGGCGCATATTCCGGTGCGTTTTGCAGCGACCAAGTTGGTTGAGGGCGATGAGCTGGTGACCGAGGCGCTTCACCTTGACCGCAACGAGCTCGACGCCATCGAGCACATCATTACCCAGATGGAGGGCGAGGCCGGCACCGACCGACTGTCCGCGCTGGCTGACATGCGCTTTAGCTTTATCGGCGATGTGTGCGGGCGCTGCGTGGTCAAGCCGCACGAGAGCCGCGAGCACGTGCGCTCCGTCAAAATCGACCGCATCTTGACCGGTCGCTACACGGCCATTCCGGCGTTCATCCTCATCATGGGCCTCGTCTTTTGGCTGACGTTTGGCGTGATCGGCGCCGCGTTGCAAGGCCTTATGGAGGACGGCATCGCGGTCGTCATTGCCTCGGCCGATGCGGGCCTCAAGGCGTTTGGCACCAACGACGTGGTGCGCTCGCTGGCGGTTGACGGTGTGCTCACGGGCGTGGGCAGCGTGTTGACCTTCCTGCCGATCATCGTTGTGCTCTTCTTGTTCCTTTCCATTCTGGAAGACTCCGGCTACATGGCGCGCGTGGCCTTTGTTATGGATAAGGTACTGCGCCGTTTTGGCCTTTCGGGCCGCAGCTTCGTCCCCATGCTCGTCGGCTTTGGCTGCACCGTGCCGGCCATTATGTCGACGCGCACGCTGCCGTCCGAGCACGACCGTAAGATGACGGTCATGCTCACGCCGTTTATGAGCTGTTCGGCCAAACTGCCGGTCTACGGCCTGCTGTGCGGTGCGTTCTTCCCAAAGGCGACGGTTCCCGCCATGGTTTCGCTCTATGTGTTGGGCATTGTGGTCGGCTGCATCGCGGCGCTCGTACTCAACCGCACGGCGTTCAAGGGCGACCCGGTGCCGTTTATCATGGAGCTTCCCAACTATCGTCTGCCGAGTGTCAAGACGACGGTGATGCTCGCATGGGATAAGGCCAAGGACTTCATTACCAAGGCCTTCACCATTATCTTTGCCGCTACGGTCGTGATCTGGTTCCTGCAGACGTTCGATATCCGCTTTAACGTGGTCGCCGATCAATCGCAGAGCCTGCTGGCGGGGCTCGGTAGCATTATCGCGCCAGTGCTGGCGCCGCTCGGCTTTGGCGACTGGCGCGCCTCGACGGCGCTTGTCACCGGACTTATCGCCAAGGAGAGCGTTATCTCGACGCTCACGGTGCTTTTGGGCGCAACTTCGCCCGCGGCGTTGTCGACCATGTTCTCGCCGTTTACCGTCTACGTGTTCTTGGTCTTTACGCTGCTGTATCCGCCGTGCGTGGCCGCCATCGGCGCCGTTAAGAGTGAGCTGGGCGGGCGTTACGCCGTGGCGGTGTTCACGTTCCAGGTGGCGGTCGCTTGGATCGTGGCGTTTGCCGTGCATTCGGCGGGCATATTGCTGGGGTTGGCTTAGGGGCGCGTTGATGCTCCGCGCTTTTGGGCGAGAAACAATTCAATAAATATGAGCTAAAATACCGGCAAATGTCGACTTGCGAGGACTGTCCTACGCTTCAGATTGCCGTTCGCTGCCTATTTGCTGCCGTTTACGGATTCGTAAATACTTGCAATCGTCGGTCGATTTAACCGTATTACGCGATGTCGATGCGCATTTTGTGCGCCCCTTTCTACAATCACCTTGTTTCTATTGCCGAACATGTCTTCCGTTTCGCCTGTGTGGGGACGTGGGGCGCGATAGTCGTTTATAGAGGATCATTGAGGAGGGAATTGATGAAAGAAAAATTTCAATCGTTCGGAAAGGCAATGCTCGTTCCGATTACGCTCATTGCCATTTCCGGTCTCTTTTTGGGTATCGGTAGCGTTTTTACGACCGAACTGACCCTTGTGTCCCTAGGCGTTAACTGGGACTGGTATGCCACCTCGCCGCTCTTTACGTTCTTCTCGGTATTTAAGGGTCTCGGCGAGGTAATCATTGGAAACCTCGGTGTTTTGTTTGCCGTCGGCTGCGCCTTCTCCTTGTCTCGCAAAGAGAAGGGCTGGGCTGCCTTTTCTGCCCTCGTCTGTTATCTCACCATGCTCAAGACGGTTGAGATTCTGCTTGGAGCAGCTGGCTTGGCTGCCGACAACACAACGGTGGAAGCTCTTCAGGCCGTCGGCCTCACGTCCATTCAGGCGAGTGAGCAGTCCGCACTCTACACTACCTCGCTCGGTTTTTTTGGCTACAGCTCTGGTGTCTTTGGCGGCATTATCGTGGGCTGCCTGGTCGCCTGGATCACCGGCCGTTTTTACAAGACCAAGCTTCCAACGGCGCTGGCGTTTTTTGCGGGTAGTCGAACGGTCCCCATTGTCTCGCTGATTGCTGGTGGCGTCCTGGGCGGCATCATGTACTTCGTCTGGCCCGTCATTGGTGGATGCTTTTCGGGTATTGCGACGTTCGTGAAAGGCTCCGGTCTGTTCGGTACGTTTGTCTATCGCTGGGTGCTCGAGAGCCTTGTGCCATTTGGCTTGCATCCGCTGCTCGAGACACCCATGTATTGGACTGAGCTTGGCGGCTCCATGGTCGTCGATGGAACGCGCGTGGTGGGCAATAGCGCCATTCAGCTCGCGCAGCTCGCTTCTCCCAGCAGTGACAAGCTCTTGGTTAGGGCCTTCATGGCTGGCTATGGCATTAACGATTACGCGTTATTCCCGGGCATCGCCCTTGCTATGTGGTCGTGTGCCAAGCCCCAGAACCGCAAGAAGGTTGCTGGTCTTTTAATCCCCACAGTGATTTCGACTGTTTTCTTTGGCGTTACGGAGCCTATTCTCTTTACGTTCCTGTTTGCCGCCCCCTGGCTCTACTTTGGCGTTTACGCTCCGCTTTCTGGACTGGGTGAAGTTCTCTCGGAGGCAATGGGCGTTTCGGTGTACCAGGGAAATATCAAGGACCTGATCCCATTCTTATTCCGCCCCGAGAAGCTTAATCTGCTTCCGTACCTTATTCTGCTTCCCGCCTTTTTCCTGGCAGCTTTCTTCCTCTTCCGGTTCTTTATTACTAAGTTCGATATCAAGACGCCCGGTCGAGATGATGGTGACGATATTGAGTTGATCAACAGCAGAGCCGAGTTCGAGGCAAAGGCCGCTGAGGCAAAGGGCGAGTCTGGTAGCGCTCCCGAGAAGGCAGTTCAGGGCCGTGCGACCAAGGACAGCGCGCTTGCTGTTGGCATTGTCGAAGCGCTTGGTGGAGCCGACAACATTGATGATCTTGACAACTGCATCTCGCGTCTTCGCGTGATTGTCAAGGATGGTTCTAAGGTTGCAGACGATGAAGTGTTCACCAAGAATCTTGAAGCTATGGGCGTTATCCGCCTGAGCGACAAGGCAATCCAGGTCATTTACGGACCTCGTGTCGGCGAAGTCGCTTCTGAGGTGCACGACGTTCTCGGTGACGAGTAAAACGCGCAAGTGGTTTGCAATTGCATAGCGCAATTCCAGGGCTTGGCTTCCTATCGCATGATTTAGGGGGCCAAGCCTTCTTGTTTTAGATTGTCAAGGCAAATACTCAATAGTTCTTCGAATGCGAGAATACAACTTCCGGTAAAGCAGTTAGGCTTAACGTTCTTAAGATCCATTGGGTGATCGTCATGTATCGTAAAGATCGCGTCTGCCGTCTTGGCGAGCTCGCTGTCTTCGTTGCCGGTAAACGCGAGGGTCGTAATGCCCGCGTCGTGGCATGCCCTTGCGGTTTCCAGGATAGCTTCTGTCTGACCCGATTTGGATATGAGCATCATGCAGCTGAGCGTATTTCGGTTGGATTCGACAAACTGATCGGTTTCTAGGAAGTCCTGTATGACGGCCAAATAGCCAAGTCCAACGAGCTTGGTCGCCATGTACTGTGCAACGATGCGTGAGAAGCCCTCTCCGTTTACTCCGATCATTCTGTTGCGATGCAGTGCGGCGATGAATACGTCTACATCTCCGGTGTGGCATACGAAGTGGACGCTACTGTCTTTGAGTGATTGATTCATTTCGCGGGAGACATGCTGAAGGTGCTTGAGATCGTACATCATTTCGCGGTAGCCACGGTAGCCGAGCTTTTTCGAAAGCCTGATGACTGTCGTCATGCTGGTAAAGCATGCCATAGCGACGGGTTTTATACCAATATCATCGAGGGTGTCGATATTGTTGAGCAGGTATTCGAGTACGCTTTGCTCGGTTTCGGATAGCTTTGCGGCTGAGTAGAGCTTGGAAATCTGCTTTTTATCAACCATCGGTGCCCCTTCCCGCCGGACGTGTGCGGCCGCTTCCGTTGCGTAAATAATAACTCCTTGGGGAATTCCTTTCCCGCCTTGCAGCCGGGGCGGGAAGCGGCCCTCCATGCTGGATACAATATCCAAACACAGGCGAACCATGCAATATTGAATGTGCTAATTGGGGGTTTCGATATGAAACTTACGGTCATAGGTGGCGGTGGCGTCCGCTCCATGTTTTTGGCAAAGAGCATAGCCCAGCAGGCGTCATCGCTTGGAATCGACGAACTTGTGTTTATGGACAATGATCCCGAGAAGCTGCGCATCTACGGTGGCCTTGCCGCCCATGTCTCGGGCATGCTTTGCCCCGCGCTTAATTTTTCACTGACGGGCGATGCAGTCGAGGCCGTTAAGGACGCCGATTACGTGATCACGACGATTCGCGTCGGTGGGGACCATATGCGCGTTCGCGATGAGCGCATTGCTCTTTCACATGGGGTTCTTGGCCAAGAGACGACTGGCGCAGCCGGCGTGTCTTTTGCCATGCGCTCCATCCCTGCGCTTGCTTCGTATTGCGAGTTAATCAAGAAGTACGCAAAGCCGGGCGTCAAGGTGTTTAACTTTACTAATCCCGCTGGCGTCGTATCTCAGGCCCTACGCGATATGGGCTATGATTTTACTTATGGTATTTGCGATGCCCCTTCGGGCATGTTGCATCAGTTTGCCGAGTATAAAGGCGTTGATCCCGCATCGGTTCAGGGCGAGTGCTATGGACTCAACCACCTCTCGTTCTTCCGCAATGTGACGGTTGACGGCGAGGACATCATGCCCGACTTGATCCACGACGATGGGGCATATGCTCATACAGATCTTAGGTTCTTCGAGAAGGATCTCGTTCTAAATCGCGGATGCGTGCCAAATGAGTACCTATACTATTTCTACTATCGCGAGCGCGCCGTTGCCAACGTTCTCTCTTCGCCCCAGACGCGCGGCGAACTAATCGAAGAAATTAATCGAGAAATGACGAGCGAGCTTGCATCTATCGATATTGAGAACGACTTCGAAAAGGGCCTCGCGTGCTTTGAGAAGTGGTACGGAATGCGCGAAAACAACTACATGGCGGCCGAGACAGGTATTCACCGCGACAAGCCGTGGACGTTTGACGTGTACGGCAAAGATGCTGGCGGATACGCAGGTGTCGCGCTCCGTTTCATGGATATTGCTCGCTCTGGCAAGACGCAGCAGATGATCCTGTGCACCCCCAACAATGGCGCCATCCCCGGCCTTCTCGATACAGATGTCATCGAGTCAACGTGCGATATCTCCACCGATGGCTGTGTACCGCATCGCGTCGAAGCCGATTCTGTGCCCGCGGGAAACCTCGAATTGATTCGTCGCGTCAAGTACTACGAGCGCACCGTGGCGCGTGGCATCGTTAACCGATCGAAGCGCGACATTGTCGAGAGTCTCGCGATGCACCCGCTCGTTAATTCGTACTCCTTGGCGAAAGATATCGCCGCGCAGTACTTTGAGCTTAACCGCGACTACATCGACGGCTGGACAGACTAGTCTGGACGTTAAAACTAAAATTATGGATGGGCGGACCGGCGTTTATATTGGCGCCCGTTCGCCCTGCCTAGTAAGAAAACGGGTATAGAGTGAACTTGCGAGAGAACTTCAATGTCTTTCTGGAATCGGGCGATCGGGCGAAGGGATGCCGGAGTGGCTGCACGATGGCGTTATATATCCCCTTGTTTGTTATGAGCGCGCTTCAACTTGGTGTATCAAACGTTGCAACTGAGCTCGCCTATATCAATCCGTCCATTACGCTTATTTGCACTGTGGTCGCGGCCTTTTTAAACCTGCTTCTATCGAATGTGGCTTTTTCATTATTTGCCGTCGACCGGTCCAAAGAGACGGTGCAACCTGCTCGAACCCCTCCGGTTTATCTCTTGGCCTCGACGGTTCCCCTCCAGATTTCTGGGGCGCTACTACTTTATTTGGTTCACTTGATTTTATCGGCAATTGTAGTCTTTGCCTCGCTTGTGAGCAGTCAGCTCGGGGTGTTGTGCTCGCTTGTGGTGGCAGTAATCGTGACGCTTCTTTCCGCGTCGTTCGTATTCGTGTTAATTGAAGATGCGGGCGTGGAGCAGAGGGGGCTACGAGGCATTCGGTTTGCACCACGCTACATCATGCGTTCGGTCACGGCGCTTCGTTCCTCCTGCAGAGAAATCGCGCGTCCCGCAACGCTGCTAGTGGCATGGAACCTGGTTGCAAGTTGCGCTATCCAGGTTCTTGTTGGATGGGTAGTTTCGAGTGCGGCGCTGCCGTCGGCACTTTCAGTGACGGCGCTTGTACATGAGGGACTTTATTATGGGGCGTTTGCTTATATCCTTCTTTTGCTAGTTCATTGTGCGGTTGCGAGTTGGCTCGAAATTGACGTGCTCATGGGGGTGTCCTTGTGCGTATCCGAGCAGGCGCGATAGCCCGAAGATGAAGCCGCGTTTTCGACATTGAGTTCCTGCGTACCTTGCTTTCTAAGTAGAATTGGCGCGCCGTCTGTTAACGATCGTTTTCCAAGAATTCTTTTGTTGCTCATTTATAGACTTCTCATTGCTATAATCGCCCACCGCTCAAGATAATCGGAGAGGTTTTCCTATATGGCTCAAACAAAGCAAGGTGGTATCGCACTCAGGCAGTGGCTCCCGCTCGTCGGGCTCACCTGCTGCGCGTTCGTGTTCAACACGTCGGAGTTTATGCCCATCGGCCTTCTGACTGATATTGCCGCGTCGTTCTCACTCACCGAGGCCCAGGCCGGCATCATGATCTCGGTCTATGCCTGGGGCGTCATGCTGCTGTCGCTGCCGCTTATGGTGTTTGCCTCGCGTTTTGAGTTCAAGCGGATGCTGCTGGGCGTGCTCGCCGTGTTCTCGCTCGGCCAGTTTCTGTCGGCCGTGGCGCCGACTTATCCCATCCTGGTCTGCGCGCGCCTGGTGGTCGCTTGCGCACATGCTGTGTTCTGGTCGGTCGCCTCGATTATGGCCTCGCGCCTGGTCGACACTCGCCACGGGGCGCTCGCCATCAGCATGATCGCTACGGGCTCGTCCATCGCGCAGATCTTTGGTCTGCCCCTCGGTCGCGCTATTGGCTTGGCCGTGGGCTGGCGCATGACGTTTGCCGTGGTCGGGGTCCTCTCGGCCATCGCGGTCGTCTACCAGGCAACCGTGTTCCCGGCCATGCCGGCGGGCGAGCGCTTTACGCTCAAACAGCTGCCCGAGCTGCTCAAGAACCCGTTACTCATCGCGCTTTATGCGGTCACGGTGTTCATGGCAACCGGCTATTATGCGGGTTACAGCTATATCGAGCCGTTCCTGGAACAGGTCGCGCACGTCGACGCAAGCGCTATTACCATGACGCTGACGGCGTTCGGCTGCTCTGGCCTGCTCGGAAGCTGGCTGTTCGGCCGATTGTTCGATGGGCATCGGTTCCCGTTTCTCGCGATTACGCTCTCCGGCGTGCCGGTGGCCCTGCTGCTCATGGGCCCGGCCGCATCGTCGCTCGCCGCGGTTCTCGCTGTTTGCGCGCTATGGGGCTGCTGCGCCACGGCCTTCAATGTGGCGTTCCAAGCCGAGCTCATCAAATACACGCCCGCGGATTCGTCGGCCGTCGCCATGTCGATCTTCTCGGGCCTGTTTAACCTGGGCATCGGCACCGGCACGGCGATCGGCGGCGCTGTGGTGTCGGGCCCCGGTATCGCCTGGATCGGCTATGCAGGCGGCGCGATTGCGGTCGCGGGCGTCATCCTCGCCATCACGGTGATGTTCCCGGCCATCCGTCGCGCCAAGCCCGTCGCCTAACCACATCCCCCTATCAGTTGCGGTGAAATACGGACTGCTGGGTCCAATAAACCCGGCAAACAGTCCGTATTCCACCGCAACTTGGAAAGGGGTCGGGGTAGCTAAAACAGCTCCGTCCCAAATTAGCTACCCTGCCGGGCATACAATGGATGTCGTTGTGTTGAGCTTACCGGGAGGCTGTTATGTGGGCATACGAGACGACGTTCTATCAGATCTATCCGCTGGGCTTTTGCGGGGCTCCGCGCGAAAACGCCGCGCCCGTTGCCGAGGATGAGCTCGCCCAGGCTGCCAACGCCGCGCCCAACCCCGATGCTCCTATCATGAAGGTCGCCCAATGGGCCGACTACATGCAGGAACTCGGCGTTGGCGCTGTGCTCATCAACCCACCGCTCGAATCTGATAGCCACGGCTACGATACACGCAGCCTGCGCCATATCGACCGTCGCCTGGGTGGGGACGCCGACTTTGCCGCCGTATGCGACACGCTGCATGCCCATGGCATCCGCGTGGTGCTCGATGCCGTCTTCAACCACGTCGGCCGCGGTTTTTGGGCCTTCCGCGATGTGCAGGAGCGCAAGTGGGACTCGCCGTACAAGGACTGGTTCCACATTAGCTTTGACGGCGATTCCTGCTATGGCGATGGCTTTTGGTACGAGGGCTGGGAGGGCCATTTTGAGCTTGTGAAACTCAACCTGCAAAACCCCGCCGTGGTCGATTACCTGCTTGAGTCCGTGCGTCGCTGGGCCGAGGTCTTTGGCATCGACGGCCTGCGCCTGGACGTTGCCTATATGCTTGACCGCGACTTTATGCGCCGCCTACACTCCTTTACCCGTGAGCTCAAGCCCGACTTTGTGCTGATTGGTGAGACGCTCCACGGCGACTACAACCAGATCGTCAACGACGAGATGCTTGACTCCTGCACCAACTACGAGTGCTACAAGGGCCTGTACTCCAGCTTTAACTCGGTCAACATGTTCGAGATTGCCCACTCGCTGCATCGCCAGTTTGGCGGTGACCCGTGGTGCATTTATCGCGGCAAGCATCTGCTGTCGTTTGTCGACAACCACGATGTGCCGCGCCTGGCGAGCATCCTGACCGACAAGTCCTGCCTGCGCCTCGCCTATGGCATGCTGTTTGGTATGCCGGGCATCCCGTGCGTTTACTATGGCAGCGAGTGGGGGATTGCCGGCGAAAAGGGCGGCCCCGATGGCGACTGGGCGCTGCGCCCTGCCCTCGATGAGCCTGTGCCCAACGAGCTGACGGCCTTCATCAAGCAGCTCACGCACCTGCGCTCGGCAGACGACGCAGCGTCCCGTGCCCTCAACTATGGTGCCTATCGCAACGTGGTGATCCAGAACAAGCAGCTGCTGTTCGAGCGCGCCTGCGACGACGCGACGGTACTCGTGGCGGTGAATGCCGTGGGTGAGCCTTACACCTTTGGAGCCGGCGAGCTCAACGGCTCCTTTGCCGACCTACTTGCCGACGGCGCGCCCACAGTCGAGCTAACGGGTGCCCTTGAGCTTGCACCCTACGAGGTGCGCTATCTGTTGAGAGCCTAGCCCATGCCTGTGTCTGACGAGGGCTATCAACATATTGAGCATGGGTTTGAACCCGTGTTTGACCAGCACTCGCGCGTTTTGGTGCTCGGGTCGTTTCCCTCGGTGCTTTCGCGCGCCAACGCCTTTTACTATGGAAACCCACAGAACCGCTTTTGGCGCGTGATGGCCGCGTGCCTCGGTGTGCCTGCGCCGCCCAACGAGGGCGATCTTTTGGCGCGCGGCGAGCTCGCGACGCTCGATGCCTCCATCGCCGCCAAGCGGGCTATGCTGCTGAACGGCGGCGTGGCCCTGTGGGATGTGATCGAGAGCTGTGACATCAAGGGCTCGAGTGACGCTAGCATCAAAAACGTTGTGCCGGCACATATTGAACGCATTGTGGATGCCACGCCGATCGAGATCGTTGTTTGCAACGGCGGCACGGCCGGACGGCTCTACAAACGCTATCTACAAGAGCGGACGGGGCTACCCGCCATCGTGTTGCCGTCGACGAGTCCTGCCAACGCGGCGTGGCGTTTGGAGCGGCTTGTCGAGCGTTGGAGTGAAGCCGTTGACTGGGCAGCTCATTAATTTAGATTATTGATTGAGTGCGGGCGCCGAGGTGTTTCAGAACGCCTCGCCAGATCGGCACGGGCACGGCTGGCTCGGCGCAAGCCATGCCGTCGGCGTCGACGTCCTCGGCATTACCACCACCAAGTCGCTGCGCATGCTCAACCGAACAGCCCATACGAACGGCGCCTACGAGCTTGTCCATCGCTTCCGAAAACGGTCGCCGCAAGAGTCCCATGCGCGGTGAGTGACGAAGCACCGCGAAACCGCTGCCGGTACAGACGACAACGCCGCCGCACCATGACAGCTCATGAAGTTCGCATGCCGCTCGCAGACGCACGACGAGCCCGTGTGCTCGCTCGAGGCCGCCGACGTCGGCCTGGACAACAACATAGACACGCGTCCCTGCGCCGCCAAAGCGGTCGAGCACCTGCTCAATGGGCGCCATCGCTTCATCATTGGGTGCATCTTCAACGGCGAACACAATGCCATCGGCGGTACCGGCAACGCTGCCGGCATCATCCGCCTCCAAATCGACTGGATGGGGGAGTGCGGTGCCGGAAAGCTGTGCATAGGCGGCGATGGCATCCTGCAGGTCCCAGAGCAAAAACTCAAGATCGGCGCTCTCGGGAATACGGACAAACGCGATGTTATGCAGTGTTTTTGGTACATCGCCGCGTGCGGTCGTCTCCATGCTGCCTCCTTTCCGGTTGGTTTCCGTTTAGGTTACACCGTCTGGCGGCGCCTCGCCGCGCTATCCTAGTGCAACCCTTACGAAAGGAACGCCATGCGCCTGCCCATGAATACCTCGCTTGCCACGCTCAAGCCCTCCGGCATCCGCCGAATCAACGCGCTCGCCGCTCAGCATCCGGGATGTATCGCGCTTGCGCTCGGCGAGCCCGATTTTCCCACACCCGACGTGATTAGCGCCGAGGTGACTGCATCGCTCAATCGCGGTGACACGCACTATCCGCCCAACAACGGCCGTCCCGCCCTGCGCGAAGCGCTGTCCAGATATATGGGGGACGCGGGCCTTACATATTCGGCTGACGAGGTCATCCTGACCGATGGTGCGACCGAGGCCCTGTCGGCTACGTTTATGGCCATGCTCAACCCCGGCGACGAGGTCATCATCCCCACGCCGGCCTTTGGCTTGTACGAGAGCATCGTTGTGGCCAACCACGCCAAATCGGTCTTCTTGGATACGGAGCCCGCGCAATTCCAGATTGACGAGGATGCGCTTCGTGCCTGTGTGACCCCGGCGACCAAGGCCATCGTTATCTGCTCGCCCAACAATCCCACGGGCTGCATCCTCAACGCGGCATCGCTCGACGCCGTGGCGCGCGTGGCAGAGCAGGCGGGCATCTACGTAATCTGCGACGATGTCTACAACCGCTTGGTCTATGTAGACGGCTACGAGCGCTTCGCCCAGCGCCACCCAGAACTGCGCGAGCAGACGGTCGTCATCGAGAGCTTCTCCAAGCCCTGGGCCATGACCGGCTGGCGCCTGGGCTGGCTCGCAGCCGCCGCCCCCGTCATCGCCGAGATTGCAAAAGCTCACCAATACCTAGTATCGAGTGCCGTCTCCTTCGAAATGGACGCCGCAGCTCGAGCCCTCACCGTCGACCCCACCCCCATGCTCAACGTCTACCGAGCCCGCCGCGAACGCGTGCTCGCAGCCCTAGACGCCATGCGCCTCGACGTAGTGGAGCCCGCGGGAGCCTTCTACGCCTTCCCGAGCATCAAAAAGTTCGGCCTAACAAGCGAGGATTTCTGCATCAAAGCCATCAAAGAAGCCAACGTAGCCCTAGTCCCAGGCAACTGCTTCGGCACCGAAGGCCACATCCGCCTAAGCTACTGCGTCTCCGACAAAGACTTGGACGAAGGCTTAACCCGCCTCTCCACCTTCGTTTCAACCTTGTAGCCCAAAGGGCCCCAACCCATCAGCCCACCGACTTAAGGCTTATGAGTGGGGGCGTCGGCCAACGGAAAACCGGGCTGCCCCATAGTTGACGCAGGCCGCGCCGCCGAAGGCCAGGCGCAAGGTTTTCGTAGATTCCGCACGAGCCGAAGAGCACTTAATGTGCTCTTCGTGCGAGCCAGGACTTGACCGAGCGAAAAGCTTGCGCCTGGCCTTCGGCGGTGCGGCCGGATGGTGGAATTGTGTGCAGCCCGAATTTCCGTTGACCGACGCCGGGGTCCCCGCCATAATACTTTCGGTTCACGCACGAATCCGCTGCCAGAGACAGCCGGCGCAAACGGGTCTTACCCGCGAGCTTAATGGGATATCCCGCCAGCCGAGGTGGTCGAGTAGATATGTCTTCTCGCCCCCGTCGCTCATGCAGCGCGGGGGCTTTCTTTTTGGACATGCCCCCGTCACGTCCTTGTGGCGGACCGTGCCCGGAAAGAATTCGAGGAGGTGTAATTCATGCCCCAGCAGTACAAAATCGACAAGGTTGCAGAGATCGAGTCTCGTATCGCCGAGAACGCCGGTCTGTTCGTCGTCAACTACAACGGTCTGACGGTTAAGCAGGCTCAGGAGCTGCGTCATCAGCTTCGCGAGTGCGGCGCCGAGATGAAGGTCTACAAGAACAACCTGGTCAAGATCGCTCTCAAGAACCAGGAGCAGCCCGAGCTCGACGAGATTCTCGCCGGCCCCGTCGCTTATGTGTTCTACGAGACCGAGCCGGTCGAGGCCGCTAAGGCCCTTAAGGACTTCTCCGCTAAGTCCAAGGGCGTCCTTGAGATCAAGGGCGGTATCTCCGACGGCAAGGCCGTTTCCGCTGATGATGTTAAGGCTATCGCCGAGCTGCCCACCAAGGACCAGCTTCTCGGCCAGATCGCCGGTCTCATCTCCGGTTTCGCTCGCGACATCGCTGTCTGCGTCAACGGCGTTTCCTCTGGTCTCGCTCGTTCGATCCAGCAGGTCTCCGAGCAGAAGGCAGCCTAGTCGCTGTTTTCACCTGCGGCGGCAACGCCGCACCCCTGGCGCATTCGCGCCGTGTTTTAACTGATCTCCGTGCATTTGCACGGAAACCGAAAGGACTTAGAAATGGCTAAGCTTACCACCGATGAGATCATCGATGCTCTTAAGGAAATGACCCTTCTCGAGGCTTCCGAGCTCGTCAAGGCTATCGAGGACACCTTCGGCGTTTCCGCCGCTGCTCCTGCTGCTGTTGTCGCCGCTCCTGCTGCTGGCGCTGCTGAGGCCGAGGAGAAGACCGAGTTTGACGTCGTGCTCGAGGGCTTCGGCGACAACAAGATCCAGGTCATCAAGGCCGTCCGTGAGCTCACCAACCTTGGCCTGAAGGAGGCCAAGGAGGTCGTCGAGGGCGCTCCCAAGGCTGTTCTCGAGGGTGCCAAGAAGGAGGACGCCGAGGCTGCCAAGGAGAAGCTCGAGGCTGCTGGCGCTGCTGTCACCCTCAAGTAATCAGGCTCTCTCGCCAGATTTCTTTGCAGACGGGGTTCGCATTGCGAGCCCCGTCTTTTTTCGTTTTGATCTCTCGGCAGCTACTGCTCGGCGCATGCCCGACGGTCCTCCAGGGGCAATAAAATTGCGCTATTCAAGCAATAATTTGCGTTGACCTGCTGAAGAATTGTCTTTGCCTTGTAGTGATACATGGTTTCGGCAGTAAGATACTTCGGTATCGCAATTTGGTCTGCGGCTGTGTGCCGCACGCATGAGGCGCCTGTGCGCCTGCGAAAGGATCTTTGAATAACATGAAGGCAATCATCCCCGCCGCCGGTCTTGGCACGCGTTTTCTGCCTGGCACCAAGTGCACGCCTAAAGAGATGCTTCCGGTGCTCGACAAGCCCGTTATCCAGTATGTCGTCGAGGAGGCACTCGACCCCGAGGAGGTCGATGACGCCATCATCGTTACCTCTCCTGGTAAGCCCGAGCTGCTGAGCTACTTCCAGCCCGATCGTTCGCTCGAGAACCTGCTGCGCGAGCGCGGCAAGAACGCTTACGCCGACGCCGTCGCCCATGCGGGCGGCATGCCGGTCGACTTCCGCTACCAGTACGAGCCCAAGGGCCTCGGCCATGCTATTCGCTCTGCTGCCGACGCCGTGGCAGGGGAGAACTTCTTGGTTCTTCTGGGCGACTACGTTGTACCTAACCGCGACATTTGCGACAAGATGCTCGCCGTTTCCAAGGAGCACGGTGGCGCTTCGGTTATCGCCGTCGCTGCTTGCTCGCCCGAGGAAGTCAGCCGCTACGGCGTTATCGCCGGCGAGCGCGTCGGTTCGCTCGAGGGTGCCGAGGACGTTGCCGATGCCGAGCCGGGCGCTGTCTGGCGCATCGGCGGTCTGGTCGAGAAGCCCGCTCCCGAGGCTGCTCCGTCCAACCTTTACATCGTCGGTCGCTACCTGCTGAGCCCGCTGGTCATGGACCTGCTGGCAGATCAGCAGGCCGGCAAGGGTGGCGAGATCCAACTCACCGACGCCATGGCCCGTTCGCTCGACCGCGAAGCCATGTACGCCGTCGTCATCGACCCGCTGTCGGGCTACGACACCGGCACTCCCTCTGGCTGGATGGCCACCAACGCCCTCATGGCTGCAAGCGACCCCCGCTTTGCCGATGCCTTCTGGGACGCCATCGACGAGCGCGGCGGCTTGATGCGCAAGTAAGCCTTCGGTCATCGACATTTACGGGCGTGGACCTCGGTTCGCGCCCGTTTTTTATAAGAGCTGCGATTGCCGCCTCTCTGTTCACAGAAAATATATGAACAGGTGTTCGATACGCATATATCTACCTGCATTTTTTCTGTCGAAAAACTTTGCTACTCCAAAAACTCAATCGCGTCAAGGCTTTTCTTGCCCAACGGTCGGTACCTGATAAACTATTAGGTTGCGATAACTGGCGAAGCTATGCCTCGCCAACCCACCGAGCATTTCCGTGAAGGAGGAAAAACCTGGTGACCTACGCATACACTGCCACTGAGCGCAAGCGCGTCAGCTTCGGGAAAATCCCGGAGGCCATGGAGCTCCCCAACCTTATCTCTGTTCAAAGGGAATCCTTTGAGCGTTTTAAGGACGAGGGCCTTCGTGAGGCGTTCAAGGAATCCAGCCCCATCCAGAGCCAGAACCATGTTCTCGAGGTTACCTTCGGCGAGCATCAGTTCGGCGACCCCGCGCACACCGTCGAGGAGTGCCGCGAGAAGGACATGACCTATCAGGCCCCGCTTCTGACCGACGTCCGTCTCACCAACAAGGAGACCGGCGAGATCAAGGAGCAGCTCGTCTTCATGGGCGACTTCCCCATGATGACCGATCAGGGCACCTTCATCATCAACGGTACCGAGCGTATCGTCGTCTCGCAGCTCGTCCGCTCCCCGGGCGTGTACTACAGCTCCGAGATGGATTCGGGCAAGCAGATCTACAAGGCCCAGATCATCCCGTCCCGCGGTGCCTGGCTTGAGTTTGAGGTCGACAAGCGCGACCAGCTCATGGTCTCCATCGACCGTAAGCGCAAGCAGAGCGCCACGATGTTCCTGCGCGCCCTTGGCATCGCCGTCACCAACGACGACATCATCGAGCTGCTCGGTAACTCCGATGTGATCAAGCGTACCCTGGAGCGCGACACCGCTCTCACTCGCGAGGACGCCCTCATCGAGATCTACCGTCGTCTGCGCCCGGGCGAGCCTCCCACCGTGGACGCTTCCCGCAGCCTGCTCGAGGGTCTGCTCTTTAACCCGCAGCGCTACGACCTGGCCCGTGTCGGTCGTTACAAGGTCAACAAGAAGCTCAACCTCACCACCGAGGAAGAGGTCACGGTGCTCACCGACGAGGATATCGTCGCGACGCTGCGCTACCTCCTTTCCCTCGCTGCCGGCGAGCAGGGCTTCAAGGTCGACGACATCGACCACTTCGGCAACCG
>JAIIWC010000001.1 GCA_022745215.1 Collinsella sp.
AGCTAAAGACGATCACGACGACGACCCAAAAGAGCGCCACCGACGTATTGCCGCCCATCCATTCAAAGTAGATGGCGATGGGAATGGTCTGCGTAATGCCGGCATAGTTGCCCGCGAAGAACAGCGTGCAGCCAAACTCGCCCATGGCGCGGGCAAAGGCGAGCACCGTGCCGGCGGCAATAGAGGGCCAGCCGAGGGGCATCATGAGCTTGGTAAAGATGCGTCGCTCGGACCAGCCCAGCGTGCGCGCTGCATCGAGCATCTGCGTGTCGAGGCTCTCGAAGGCGCCGAGTGCCGTACGATAGACGAGCGGGAACGACACCACCACGGCAGAGATCACCGCCGCGGGCCACGTAAAGACAATCGAGATGCCGTGCCCGATCAGCCACTGGCCCACCCCGGTCGAGCGGCCGAACAGCATAAGCAGCAAAAAGCCGCAGACCGTGGGCGGCAGCACCATAGGGATGGTAAAGACCGAATCGAGCAGGCCCTTCACGCGGCTCGTGGTGCCCATGGTCTTCCATGCGGCAAACAGGCCCAGCGCGAACGCGATCACCAAGGCGAGACCGCTCGTCTTGATGGACACCCAAAACGGTCGGTAG
The DNA here is from genome assembly GCA_022745215.1 of Collinsella sp. GTDB lineage: Bacteria > Actinomycetota > Coriobacteriia > Coriobacteriales > Coriobacteriaceae > Collinsella. Next base: position 603 of record JAIIWC010000001.1, read on the forward strand.
TCGATACCGCCAAAGAAAGTCGCGGCGCGCTCCGCCAGCGAAGGCGGCTCCGTCGTCGAGACACTCGCATACGGCACCAAGGCGGCGTTATCGCTCCACAGGGCTCCGTCACCCAGATTGAGCCCGGCGTTTGCGGCATCCGCGGCATTCACGACGGTGTAGTAGTCACCGTCGCCGCCCTTCACCTTAAACTGATAGCGATAATCGCCCTGTACCAGCTCATTGTCCGAGGTAAACACCCACTCGAGCTTGGAGTCCTCCAGCAGCGCGCCTCCCATGGAGTGAGACTTATCGAGCCCCGCGAGCATCGTCTTGAGCGCCTTTTGGTCGGAGGCATTTGCGATATCGAGGCCCGCTTCCTTGGCGGCATGCGCATCGACCCACACCACGATGCTCGTAGGCGTGGTCACCGTTACGAGTGACGTCTTTTTGTAGATAGGAAAACGATAGCCCTCGGGCTGGTCGGCAAACGAGCGTGCCGTGCCCTTGGCGTTGCGCTCAAAGGCATTGAGGCCAAAATCGACACCATCGATAAGCGCGGAGTCCTCGGTCGCCTGGCGTCCGTCGGCAGTGGCGAAAAGCGCCTCGGCACAAGCAACTCCGGGCAGCGAGGTAAACGCAAAGAGAACCGCCGCCAGCGCAGCGAGCAGGCGAATCGTTTTCCTTGACACAGGCGACTCCTCAAACAAAGGGTAACGACGCGCGGGCACGCCGCTTCAATCTAAAAAGGGCGGACGATCGCAAGAACGCCCGCCCTCAAGCATATCGTTATGCAGCGCTCTTCTGCACTACTCGGAAAGCTCAAAGCCGTACTTAGCCCAAATCTTCTGCGCCTTCTTGTTAGACAGGCAGAAGTCGATGAACGCCTTGGCCTCGTCGGCATGCTCGGAGCTCTCGGCCACGGCACCCGGGTACACAATGGGCTTGTGCGAATCCTCGGGGCACACGAAGGCCTCCTCGATGCCGTCGTAGCGGTAGATGTCGGAGCTGTAGACAAAACCTGCCACGCAGTCGCCCGTGGACACGTAGGCGGCAGCGGTGCCGACCTTATCGGCCAGCGCGACCTTGTCGGCAATCTCGGGCGCGTACTCGCCGTCGTCGCCCTCGGTGCCGGTGTAGAGGCCGACGGAGGCCAGCGCCTGGTTGGCGTACTTGCCGGCCGGAACGGTCTTGGCGTCGCCGATGGCGATCTTGCCGTCCAGGTTCGCGACGTCGGCGATGGCCTCGACCTTGGTGTCGGAGCCCTCGGCGCGAATGATCACGAGGTCGTTGACGAACATATCCTCACGCGTGTCGGTGTCGACGAGCCCGGCGGTCTCAGCGTCATCCATGGTGCCCTTGGAGGCCGTGATGAGCACGTCGACCGTGGCACCGGCACGCATCTGCTCAACGAGGTCGCCGGACGCCTTAAACTGCGTGTCGGCAAAGGTGGTACCGGTCTGCTCGGTGTAGAGCTTCTGAACCTCGGGCAAAGCCTTCTCGAGCGAGTTGGCAGCAAAGACCTGCAGCTCGACGGTTTCCTTCTTGGAAGAGGCCTTGGCGGAGCCGGCATCGGAACCGGTCGACTCAGGCTCCTTGTTGCCGGAGCAGCCGGCAAGCCCAAGGCCGGCAGCGGCGACAGCAGAAAGCGAGACGAATCCGCGGCGAGAAACCATATCGAACATGTTCAACCCTTTCGGACCTTATGCCCGGGTACCCCACCGCGGGCTTTATTCTGTAATTAGATTATACTTCGGTGCGAATAATGATTATGAGAAATTATTTTCTTCTGAGAATATAGTTTCAGGCATGCCTGCAGAATGCCGTCCCCTTGGGCGCAAATAAAAGGCGGAGCAGCCGTTCAGGTCGCTCCGCCGCAGGCAAATCGCTTAGTTGGTATGTCCGCCGCCCGCTGTCATCTGAGCCGCATGCTCCAGCTGGTCCGCTATGGCCTCCCAGCTTTCGCGGGCGGCCTTCGTAGAACCGGGAAAGTTTACGACAAGTGTATGACCTCGTTGCATGCAAATAGCGCGCGAGAGCATGGCGCGGCGCGTCTTGGTCATCGAGTACGCACGGATCGCCTCGGCAATGCCCGGCACGTCGCGATCGCAGACGGCACGCGTCGCCTCGGGCGTCACATCGCGCATCGAAAGCCCCGTGCCGCCGCAGGTGAGCACGACATTGGCGTGGCACTCATCGGCGGCTTCCACAATAGCATCACCGATCTCGCTGACGTCGTCGCGCACGACCACATGTGAGACGACCGTCCAGCCCTGCGCCTCGATAAGTTCCTCGAGTGCGGCTCCAGCCTCGTCCTGGGCTAGATCGCGCGTATCCGAGCACGTCACGATCGATATCTTCAGCTCCATAGCATTCCTCCTACAACACGGCGCCCTCGGGCAGGTCGACGCGAACAACGTCCACGACGTCGCCCGCCTTGAGGTCGCACGGCCCTTCTTCAATACGCAGTAGGCAGTTGGCCCGCTGCATCGTGCCGAGCAACGCCGAATTCTGCGTCTTGGCCTCGGTCACCAACAGCTCACCGGTCTCGGGGTCGCGCAAAACCGTGGCGCGATCGAAGAAGCGGCGATGCTGTCGCTTTTTCACGCCGTGCGTGAGCATCGCCTGCTGAACGGGACGTGCACCCTCGGCAAAGCCGCGCATCTTGCGAATCGCCGGGCGCGCGAGCACCTCAAAGCCCACGTAGGCCGCCGCCGGATTGCCCGAAAGCCCCAGGTACGGCTTGCCGCCGAGCAGGCCAAACGTGATGGCCTTGCCGGGACGCATCGAGATGCGATCGAACAGGACCTCGCCCTCGCGCTGGACCAGCGCCGTCACGTAGTCGTAGTCGCCCGCCGAGGCCCCGCCGCTCGTAATGACAAAGTCGCACTCCCGTACGGCACGATGCACGAGTTCGGATATCGCCTGCTCGTCGTCGGGCGCAATGCCATAGAAGACAGGCTCGGCACCGGCATCGAGTGCCTCGGCCATCAACGCCGAGGAGTTGGAATCGCGAATCTGGCCACGCGCCGGAAGCTCACTTGGAGCAACCAGCTCCGTGCCCAGCGAGATGATGCCCACGCGCGGTGCGGCGTGCACCTTCACGCTCGCGTACCCGGCGCTTGCCAGCAGGCCCGCACCAGCCGGCGCCACAACCTCACCGGCACGCATCACGACGTCGCCGGCACGGGCTTCTTCGGCAGCAGAGCGAACGTTCTGCCCCACCTTAGCCGGCGCCGAGAAGCGAACGTGCGAGCCCTCGTTGCCATCGCCGTCGAGCACGTCGACGATCTCGTACTTCACCACGGCATCGGCGCCCTCTGGCACCGGCGCGCCCGTCATAATGCGGACCGTCTCGCCCGCGCCGATCGTGCCCTCAAACACATGACCCGCTGCCTCGTGCCCGACAACGGAAAGCGTCACCGGCGTATCGGTTGACGCCGCGACAAGGTCGGCTGCGCGCACGGCATAGCCGTCCATGGCGCTGTTGGCAAATGGCGAGATGTCGATATCGGCCACGGCTTCCTCGGCCAAGGGAAGACCCGCCGCCTGCCATACGGGAATCTCGACAACCCTGGTCGGACTCACATGTGACAAGACAATTGCCTGCGCGTCCTCCAACGGAATGAGCTTCTCTGCCATATGCACCTCTTACAGATCGCGGCGCGTAACAAGGGCGCCGATTCTTTATGTTTTATTCAGTATAATCCCCCGCCGCTCAACCGTGAGACGGCCTGCACTCGCGAATACGCCTGTCGGTTACAGGACACGAAACAGAACCGAAACCAACCCACCGGCTTGACACGTTTGTCACGCTCTATAATGCTTGCGTTGCAACCAAAGAAGAGGACACCATGGCTTTTACCGACACATCAGACAGCGAAAGCAAAGAGCAAGACAACACCCTGCCACTCGACGAGGGCGGCTTCTTCTCCCTGAACGATGTCATCATGGCCGGCAGGCAGCAGCTCACCCGCTCCGAGCATCTCTTGGCTGCCGACACGCGCCGCAACGCCCGCAATCTGCTTGCAAGCGCCAAGTTGCTCGCGCTCGTCGTGATTGTTTCGCTCGCCATGGGTGTTGCCGCCTGGGCGTTTTTGGCCTCGCTGAATATCGCGACCGACTATCGCGAGCATCACGCGTGGATCTACGCACTGCTTCCCGCCGTGGGTGTCGCCACCGCATGGGTGTATAAGAACCACGGCCTTGCCGCCAAACGTGGCAACAACCTGGTCATCGACTCTGCCCTGGGCACCCGCCTCATCCATGCCCGCATGGCCGTCCTTACCTTCGTCTGCTCCACGCTTACGCACCTGACAGGCGGCTCGGCCGGACGCGAGGGCGCTGCCGTGCAGATCGGCGGTACCATCGCCAGCAACATCTCAAACCTGGCGCATCTTAAAAAGCACGACCATCACGACCTCATGCTCGCCGGCATCTCGTCTGCCTTCGGCGCCGTGTTCGGCTCACCCCTCGCCGGCGCCTTCTTTGGCATGGAGATGTGCTTTATCGGCAAGATCGACTACACCGCCGGCATCTACTGTCTCGTCGCCTCGTTTACCGGCTACTTTACGTCGCTTGCCCTGGGCACCGAGTACGAGGCGAACGTCATCGCCAGTGTCCCCGATATGACACCCCGAACGGTCGCCATCGTCGTCGTCAGCGCCATCGTGTTCGGTCTAACCGCACGCCTCTTCGCCTGGTCGGTTCGAACCGTCAAGAGCCTCTACGGCCGCTTTATTACCAACTATCTTGTTCGCGCCCTCGTGGGCGCACTCGTGGTACTCGCAGCTTACGCGGTGCTCGATGCCTGGAAGTACGCCGGCCTTGCCACCTGGCTCTCGGGCGCCGGTTTCGCCGGCAATACGACCCTCGCCGACGCAGCCATCAAGTTGGTCGTGACGGCGCTCACCCTGGGTGCCGGCTTCCAGGGCGGCGAGGTCACACCGTTGTTTGGCATCGGAGCTGCGCTTGGCGGCTGGATCGGCTGCCTCGCCGGAATCGACCCCAGCTTTCTGGCGGCCCTCGGCATGCTCGGCGTGTTCTGCGCCGGCCTCAACGTGCCCATCACCACCTGTATGATGGCCATCGACCTGTTCCACGGCACAGCAGCCGGGTTCTTTGTCATCGTTGCTTTTATCAGCTATCTTGCCGGCGGCCACCGCGGCGTGTATCCCGCCCAGCGCATTATCTCGCCCAAGCGCCGTTCGCTCATTGTGGACGAGGGCGGCACGGTGGCAGAGGCTATCGAGCGCCACAACGACCTGATAGAGTAGACGTAATAATCGCCGTGCAGCCACAATCGGGGGCAACGCAACCCGAGCGCGACCGCACCGTCACGCCATATGCCGGGAGTCGCCCCATGCACGCAACAGATTTTGGTCGCACGCTGATCATCGCCAATCCCGCCGCCCAATCGGGCGCGGCACGCGAAGTTGCCGAACGCCTGCAGCGCTTCTTGGACATGACTGCGCGCTCATCCCAGTTTGACTTGGTGCTGACCGAGCACATGGGACACGCCAAAGAACTTGCCGCACAGGCCCAGAGCTACCGCACGGTTATCGCACTCGGCGGCGACGGCGTGATCCACGAGGTCGTCAACGGACTCATGGCGCAGGAAGAGGCTGCCCGACCGGCTCTTGCCGTCCTGCCCGTGGGCTCCGGCAACGATTTTGCCCAGACGCTCGGCATCGATGATTTTTCCGGTAAAGATTTTGGCGCCCTGCTCACCTGCGAGCTGCAGCGTCAGGACATCGGGCGCATTCGCTCGTGGAGCCCTGCAAGCGGCAGCGGCGAGGCGGCCGTCGAGTATTACGACCAGACGCTCTCCGTCGGCATTGACGCCGCCATCGGCCTGGGCACCACCGAGCTGCGCAAAAAGACGGGACTTACCGGCGCTCCGCTCTACACCCTTTCGGGCCTGGAGCAGTTTGGCCTGCGCTATCGCAACTACCCCATGACGGTTAGCTTTGACGGCGCGCCCGCCGAGCGCGTGCGGGCGATTATCATGGCCATCCAGCTGGGCCCCACCTATGGCTCGGGCTATCGTATCTGCCCCGACGCCGACCCCTGCGACGGTATCCTCGACGTTTGTTACGCATGCGGTCCCGTGCCCCGTGCAGTCGCCCTGCCCATGTTCCTTTCAGCCAAGGAAGGCCACCACACCAAGCTTCCGCCAGTGCGCATGCGCCGCTGCCGCCATGCCGAACTCACCTTCGAGGAGCCCGACTACCCCATCCAGGCTGACGGCGAAGCCATCGTCGCCTCGCGCATCGAGGTGGACATCCTGGCCGCCGCCCTCCAAGTCTGGCGCCCCACCCGCTAGCCCCACCTAAGTTGCGGTGAAATAGGGACTGTTTTGCGGCTCTGGCAGCCCAAACAATCCCTATTTCACCGCAACTAATTGAGGAGCCTACTCGTCACCGCCCGGTTTGCGGCGGTTGACCTTTTTGATGGCGTTGAAGTGCTTGTCGTTGAGCCTGCGCTGACGCGATCGCTGTGGCACTTTGGTCTTCACGCGACGACGCGGCGGACGACCGCGACGCTCGAGCTCGGCCTTCAGCTTGCGCAGGCAGCTCGCACGATTCTGAAACTGGCTACGGCTCTCGCGCGCCGTCACGACTATCCCCGTAGGCACATGCTTCATGCGCACCGCCGAGTCCGTCGTGTTGACACCCTGGCCGCCCGGCCCCGTCGCGCGAAACACCTGCACCTCACAGTCGCGCGTCAGCTCCTCGGCCGACATCTCGGCATAGCGCGCATACTCGCGCCAGCCCATCTTGATCTCGTCCATACCAACACGTCCCTCCAAACAAAAAATGTGACAAAGGGACCGTCCCTTTGTCACATCGCATGCAAATCGTATGTGCCGCGCGATTAGGCGAAGGTGATCTCGCCGTTCTCGCAGTCCATATCGGCGATACGGGCCAGGCTCTCAACGCGGAAACCGCGCTCGCGGAGCTTGTCGCCGCCGCCCTGGAAGCCCTTCTCCACGGCAATACCAATACCGGAAACCTCGGCGCCCGCAGCCTCGCAGATCTTGATAAGGCCCTCGAGCGCGCAACCGTTGGCCAGGAAGTCGTCGATGATCAGGACCTTGTCGCCCTCGGACAGGAAGCGCTTACCCACGATAACCGGATACTCTTTTTGCTTGGTAAAGGAGTAGATAGTCGTGGCATACTGCTCGCCGTCGAGGTTGATGGACTGGGCCTTCTTGGCAAAAACAACCGGCACGCCGCCAAAATGCTGGGCCGCGATGCAGGCCATGCCAATGCCCGAAGCCTCAATCGTCAGGATCTTGTTGATCTCGATACCCTCGAACAGACGGACCCACTCGGCGCCCATGTGGTCGAACAGCTCAACGTCGCACTGGTGGTTGAGGAAGGCATCAACCTTAAGGACGTTACCGGCCTTTACGATGCCGTCACGGCGAATACGATCCTCAAGCTCCTGCATGGCGCAACCCCTTCTCGCGGCAACGATACCGCGCGATTAATAAACGTTGTTCGATAGTCTACCACGGACCGACCCCCGCCCGCCCCACAAGCCGTATCGCACCATAAAGCTGCAAGACCAGTAGATAGGCCCGATTCGTGGCAGACAGCCTCCCAACACGCTAATGCCGGGTGCGCGTCCTCACCAAACGTACCAATGTGAGCGCAAAGCCCACGGTAGCAACGGCCATCAGCACGTAGAATACCAAACGGAAGCCAAAGAGGAACACATCCGGACGGCCCGCCACATAGCTCGTGACCGTCTTACCCATTACCGCGCTCGTCTGTCCATACAGGATGCGCGACGCCGCCGTAATACCCAGCGCTATGCCCGCATAGCGCGCCAAGCTGCTCAAGCTGCCCGCAAAGCCAAGCGCCTCACGCGGAGCCGAACCCATATACAGCGAATTATTGGGACTCTGGAAGATCGACGTGCCGCACGACATAAACGCGACGCAGCACACGATCATCAAGATGGAAGAGTGCTCGTCAAGCGTGCTCACCGCAAAGAGACCGCACACGTACACGCCCAGGCCAACGGCCGTGGGCGCTTCACAACCAACACGGTCGGACACCGAGCCCGAAAGCGGGCCCACAAAGGCATTCACGACCGGCATCGCCAAAAACAACAGGCCGGAGATATCGGAGCTAAAGCCGCGGGCATCCTGAAAGTAGAACGGCAGCACAAACTCGGAGGCACCGATACCCACGAACACGATAAGCATGCAAGCCAGGTTAATCGTGAAAGCCGAGCTCGCAAAGCAGCGACGCGCCGCCTCTGTCAACGGCATAGGGCGTTCGCCAGCCTCCGGCTTGACATGCGGCAGCGTGTAGAGTCCCACGATAAACGAGATGACGCCAATGGGAAGGTTGATGAGGAAGATGCTCTCCCAGGGAAAACTTGCCACGAGTACGCCGCCGAGCACGGGGCCGCACATCATGCCAAGAGCCACAAAGGTCGCCAGAATGCCCATGGCACGACCGCGCTCACGCGCCGGAAACGACTCGGTGATGATGCCCATATTGTTGGCCATCGCGGCGGCACAGCCAATGCCCTGCACGATACGCGCCAAGATAAGCACCTCGAGCGAAGCCGAAAGCCCGCAAAGCAGCGAGCCACCCGTAAAGACGATCACACCAAGCTGGAACACATTCACCTTGCCGCGCACATCGCCCAAGCGGCCAAACGGCAGCATGGCGACGCACGTCGCGAGCAGATACGCCGAGCTCACGAGCTGAATGCGGTCGAGACCCACACCCAGCTCCTTTTGCATCACCGGAAGCGCCACCGTCACGATGCTCGCATCCAGACACGCCATAAAGGTCATGACGAGCACGGTGAACAGAATCGCCCATTTATTCTTACCGTGGGTGTCGCCCTCCAGGGCAATGTGTTCGCGGCGCAGCTGCTCGGCAGTTTTCTCCATATATATCCTTTCTATCGTGCAACGCAAAAACGGGACCCCCATCGCCTACAAACGGTCACGATCGGGGTCCCGCCTACGGAATCGGAACTATGAGGACGTCGTCAGCCGAAAAGCCGTCCCACGCCTCGCACGCACGCTAGCCTAGCACTGCGCGAGCGCCTGCTCAAGGTCGGCAATCAGATCGGCCGTGTCCTCAAGGCCGCACGACAGGCGCACCATATCGGCGGAGATACCGCAGGCAATGAGCTCCTCATCGTTCATCTGGCGATGCGTGGCGTTTGCCGGATGCAGGCAGCAGGTGCGCGCATCGGCTACATGCGTGGCAATCTGGGCGAGCTTGAGGCTCTTCATAAAGGTCTCGGCCGCCGCACGACCACCGGTAAAGCCAAAGCTCACAACGCCGCACGTACCGTTGGGCATGTACTTCTGAGCCATGTCGTAGTATTTGTCGCCTTCCAGGCCCGGATAGCTCACAAAGCGCACCTTGGGGTGGCTCTGCAGGAACTTGGCGACCGCCAGTCCGTTCTCGCAATGACGCGGCATGCGCACGTGCAGGCTCTCGAGCGAGCTGTTCAGGAAGAACGCCGCCTGCGGGTTCTGCATGGGGCCAAGGTCGCGCATAAGCTGCGCGGTGGCCTTGGTGATAAAGGCGCCCTCGCGGCCGAACTTCTCGGCATAGGTCACGCCGTGATAGCTCTCGTCGGGCGTGGTGAGGCCCGGGAACTTGTCCGCATGGGCCATCCAGTCAAACTGACCGTGATCGACAATCACGCCGCCCAGGTAGGCCGCGTGACCATCCATGTACTTGGTGGTGGAGTGCGTGACGATGTCGGCGCCCCACTCAAAGGGACGGCACATCACGGGCGTCGGGAAGGTATTGTCGACCATCAGCGGCACGCCGTGGTCATGCGCGGCCTTGGCAAAGCGCTCAATATCGAGCACGGCAAGGGCAGGGTTGGCGATCGTCTCGCCAAAGACGAGCTTGGTATTGGGCTCAAAGGCTGCCTCCAGCTCCTCATCGGTGCAGTCGGGGGCGACGAACGTGCAAGTCACGCCCATGCGGCCCATGGTGTGGGCGAGCAGGTTATACGTACCGCCGTAGATAGCAGAGCTCGCGACCACGTGATCACCGGCACCGGCCACGTTAAAGATCGCGAGGAAGTTCGCAGCCATGCCCGAGCTCGTGAGCATCGCTGCGGTACCGCCCTCCATCTCGCAAATCTTGGCAGCAACCAGGTCACACGTGGGATTCTGCAGACGGCTGTAGAAGTAGCCCGACTCCTCCAGGTCAAACAGCTTGCCCATGTGCTCGGACGTGTCATACTTCCACGTGGTGGACTGGTAGATGGGCACCTGGCGCGGCTCCGCATCGCCCGGATGATAGCCGCCCTGAACGCACGTGGTACCGATAGTCTGCTCGCACATATCCAACTCCCTTACTTGGGTTTTGTTTTTATCCGGTTCACGATACCGCTACCCCGTACCCCTCTCAACCCATCCCGCCGATAGGTTATGGGACAAATTAATCAGGTTTATTTGTCCCAAATCTTAAGAAAGTGTTCGATGGCGAAAAACAATGAGACATGCACCGCGGTCTCGATAAGCGAATGCGCCGGCAAGGTTACCATAGGCGGGTACACCGTGACCAAGGAGACAACGATGAAGCAAATCGATACAGCCCAGCTCGACATCACCGCCTGCCAGGCTCAGGCTGCCGAATACCACGCCCGCGGCTTTAACTGCGCACAGGCAGTTGTTTGCACGCTCGCGCCCGCCGTGGGGCTCGACCCCCAGATCGCCTTTACCCTCACCGAGGGCTTTGGCGCCGGCATGGGCGGCATGACCGAGACCTGCGGCGCCATCTCGGGCGCCGTGGCCATCATGGGCTTTGTGATGAGCGACGGTATGGAAAACCCCAAGACCAAGGGCCAGACCTACAAGCTGTCGCGCGAGATCGCCAAACGTTTTGGCGAGAAGAACACGACGACCGTCTGCGGCACGCTCAAGGGCATCGGCTCGGACCAGGGTCCGCTCCGCAGCTGCCCCGGCTGCATCGACGACGCCGTCGAGATCGCCTGCGATGTGCTAAAGCAGCTCGCCGAGTAAACGGCAGCAACATAAAACGACGGCCGGCGCGCTTGGGATCCATCCAAAAGCACGCCGGCCGTCGTCGTTAGAACTCGGCAAATTCGGGAGCGCCGACCTCGATCTCCTCGCGCCCCGCCATAAGCTCGCGCATCTTAGCGCAAAACGACTCCTGCTCCCCCGCCTTAAACACCAAATGAAGTGTCACGGCATCCGCGTACTCGGTATCCGCAACCTTGGCACCCGAATCCTGCGCCAAGCGAAGCACCTGCTCGTATTGCGGATAGGCCACACGCACATCAACCGGCACGACGCTCGTCATCTCAACGATCTGCCCGGCCTCCTGAGCCGCAGCCACCGCCGCCTGCGTCGCCGCGGTATAGGCGCGCACCAAGCCACCAGGCCCCAACAGCGTGCCACCAAAATAGCGCGTCACTACGCAGCAAACATTTTTGAGCCCCGCACCGCGCAGCACCTCGAGCGTCGGCATGCCGCTCGTACGGCTCGGCTCACCATCATCGCTCTGGCGCTCACGTCCATCGACCAAAATCCACGCGGGAACATTGTGTCGAGCGTCGTAATGACGCTTGCGAATCATCTCGATAAAGGCATTCGCCTCATCCTCAGACTCAATATGGACCAGCTGAGCAATAAACCGGCTCTTGCGATCCACAAACTCGCCCGAAGCCTCAATATTCGATTGCAAAGTAAAATAGCTGTCCAACAAAGCCCCTCAATCACAAGCAAAGCAATAAACAGCCTCAATAATACGGCAAACACCATATCGATTGTCAGGGTAACAAAAATGCCAAGTGGGCCTATAAGCCGGGTTCTGTCGTGAACGGTCATTTATCTTGTCTGCACGTTACCGCGCAGCTCCACGCACGCTACCCGAACGCGGACCGGGCCGGCCCATAGCGTTCCTATTCGCGCTTGCTCCGGATGGGGCTTGCCAAGCCGCCGTGTTGCCACGACGCTGGTGGTCTCTTACACCACCGTTTCAGCTTTTCCCTTTACGCCTTGCGGCGCAGGTGGGAGTCTTCTTTTCTGCGGCGCTTTCCGTCGGATCACTCCGCCCGGCCGTTAGCCGGCATCCCGCCCTCTGGAGCCCGGACTTTCCTCACGCGTGCTGCAAGCAGCACATCGCGCGACCGTCTGGCCCACTCAGCAGTGCAAGAGTGTAACACACCGTTGCCGCAGGCAACGGCACAACACAAGCGCTCGCACGATAAACCAAGAACCGCCCATGCGCTACAATAGTCCCGTCGATGGGCAACGTCGTCAGTCGAGACACGACCGCGCTCCGCACCCCTCCGTCTACTCGGTGTGTTCCCGCCTCCACCCCGAGGCGGGATGTCGGCATTTTTCATGCACCGACAACCAAATAGCCTGTGGACAGCCCGGGCAGCATCACGCACCTCAGCAGCAAATGCAAAAAGGGACCCGTCCATTGCGGACGGATCCCTTAAAACAAGTGATCGTCAAACCGATTTACTCGGCGTCGGTCTCCTCGTCCTTCTTCTCGGAAGGCAGCGGGGTAACCTCGATCTCGACGCCCAGAGTCTCAGCAGCAGACTTCATGGACAGGGAGATACGACGACGGTCGAGGTCGATCTCCATGACCTTGACCTGAACCTTGTCGCCCACGTGGGTGACCTGAGAAGGCTGGTCGACGTGCTTGTTGGCCATCTCGGAGATGTGCACCAGGCCCTCGATGCCCTCGCCCAGGTCGACGAAAGCGCCGAACGGGACAAGCTTGGTCACAGTGCCCTCGACGATAGCGCCGACGGGGTACTTCTTGACCAGTGCGCGCCACGGATCCTCGGTGGTCTGCTTGAGACCCAGGGAGATGCGCTCGCGGTTGAGATCGACGTCGAGAACCTCGACCTCGACCTCCTGGCCGACCTTGACAACCTCGGAAGGATGGTTGACGTGGTTCCAGGAGAGCTCGGAGATGTGGATGAGGCCGTCGATACCGCCGAGGTCGACGAAGGCGCCGAAGTCGACGATGGAGGAAACGGTGCCCTGGAGACGCATGCCAGACTTGAGCTTGGACAGGATCTCAGAGCGCTCGGCCTTACGGGACTCCTCGAGCACGACGCGACGGGAGAGGACAACGTTGTTGCGGTTGCGGTCCATCTCGATGACGCGAGCCTCGATGCGGGTGCCCATGTAGGAGGTGAGGTCCTTGACACGACGGAGGTCGACGAGGGAAGCGGGCAGGAAGCCACGCAGGCCGATGTCGAGAATCAGGCCGCCCTTGACAACCTCGATAACCTCGCCCTCGACGTTCTCGCCGGAGTTGAACTTCTCCTCGATGCGGTTCCAAGCACGCTCGTACTCGGCACGCTTCTTGGACAGGACCAGACGACCGTCCTTGTCCTCCTTCTGGAGAACCAGAGCCTCGATGGGATCACCGAGTGCAACGATGTCTGCAGGGTTAGCGTCCTTGCGGATGGACAGCTCGCGGACCGGGATAACGCCCTCGGACTTGAATCCGATGTCAACGAGCACCTCGTCATGCTCGATCTTAACGACAGTGCCGTTAACGAGATCGCCCTCATCAAAGTCGGTAATCGTACCGTCGATGAGGTTGTTCATCTCCTCCTCGTTGACATCGTCAAGAGAGAAAATGGACGAGTTCTGAATCTCACTCAAAGGTGGACCCCTTTCGAACTACGGGGCCCCGATTGCTAGGACCTACAGAAGGGTGCGACAAGCACACAACGTTTAGGAACACTCGGGAGCCGACAGATACTAATGTGACGCTTATGCAATCACGTTCGTATAGATTACGGGGAAATTGCTTCGATTTCAAGCGCGAACTGCGATTTTTTACTCGTATGGAGACTTTTTCGCAATCTTGTGGACGACCGTCTCCGTAAGTTGACGATAGGCCGTTAGGCATACGGCTTTGGGGTAAAGTATCCGGAACCAACGATTCTGGAACGTTATTTCGAGAAAGGCGCCCGCGTGCTCAAAGCAGTCGTTTTCGATATGGACGAGACGCTTCTTAGCATCAACCTCAACGCGTTCATCCTTCGCTATTTTAAGGATGTCTCGTCGATGCTCGCGGATATCGGGCGCCGCAGCCGCGGTGGCACGATGGCACGCCTCGGCACCATCCTGGTCGACCTCAACGCCAACCGCCGAAGCGGCACGGACAACCGCACCAATCTTGAGTTTTACCGCACCGAGGTCGAGCGCAGGTGCGGCATCTGCCTCTCCGATCCTATCATCTACGAGGCATTTACCTACTACGATCGCGAAGTTCTTCCATACAAGAACGACGACGTCATCAACGCCCACGCCATGCCGGGCGCACACGCCGCGCTTCAGGCCGTACAGGACGCAGGGCTGCGCTGCGCGCTCTTCACCAACCCCAGCTTTCCGCAGGGGGCCATCGAGTGCCGCATGGGTTGGGGCGACCTGGCCGACGCCCCCTTTGAGCTCGTCACGCACATGGGAAACACCACCCGCTGCAAGCCCGATGCCACCTACTATCTAGAGCAGCTTCAGGTGATGGGGCTCGAGCCGCACGAGGTCCTTATGGTGGGCAACGACCCCAAGCGTGACTTCCCCAGCCCCGCCTGCGGCATTCAGACTGCCTATGTTGGTCAGGGAAAACCCGGCCGAGCCACCTGGCGCGGAACCATGGAAGACTTCGCCCGCGACTTCAACGCCGTAGTAGAAGCCTTCTACGAACACCAAGTAGCCGACGAGCTGTCATAGGACCCCTCGCTCCAAACAAAATAACACCGCAGGTTGAGCATAAGTCAGCGAAAACGCCCCTAAGCGCGCAATGTGCCTTGAAAGAGGAGGGCATAGGCCTTCTGGCCATGCCCGACGATTGAAAGGCAGATTGCCGTTTAGGGGCGTTTGCAGCGTCGGCCGGTCCGCCGTTCGGCAGAACGGCGGAACCTCAGGCGTAACTAACACACCTGAGTTTTGCCGATCATGATGTTGAGGATCTCGACGTCGGTGTCCTTCATGCCCACGCGGCCCACGTAGCCCATGCTGGCAATCGTCTGCTCGACGGTATCCTGGATCAAACCCTCGCCGGCACGGAAGCCACGCCCCTGCATGGCCATGTCATGTCCCAGAATCGCCGCATCAACGGCAGCCGAAATCTTGGCGGCACAGCTCGCCTTGGCGCCATCGCACACGATACCGCCCACATTGCCGAGCGTATTGGAGACCGTCGCGCCAATCTGCTCGCGCGTGCCACCACACAGCCAGGTAATCGCGGCACCGGCACCGCACGCGGCGCAAATAGCACCGCAAAACGCCGAGAGCGCACCAATATAGCTCTTGATATGCACGGCGATGAGATCGGACAGCATCACGGCGCGCACCAGGCGCTCGTGGTCGCAGCGCAGGTACTCGGCATACTCCATAACGGGCAAGGCGCAGGTAATGCCCTGATTGCCCGAGCCGCACACAATAGCGACCGGCAACGCACAGCCGTTCATGCGGGCATCGGACCCGGCGGCTGCACGGGCGCGGGCACGGCAGGCGACGTCATCGGCACGAGCGCCCAGCAGCGTGCGGCCAACCTCGGCGCCCCAAGCGTGCGCCAGACCCTCGTCGCTGATCGCGCCGTTTAGCTCAATCTGACGCTCAACGGCAGCGCGGGCGCCCTCGATGTCGCCGTCCTCGATAAAGTCGATGATGGACTCAATCGACATGGGCGTGTCGGCGTTATCTGCCGCTCGCTCGGCCACCACGCGCTCGGCGCAGGCGGCACACTCCCCCGCCGACTTGCCGCATACCGGAATACCGTCGAGCGTATGGCACGTGACATTGGTGTGGTGGTCGGTAATCTCGACGACCGCGGTATGGCCCCCGGCCGTGGCGGTCACCTTGATGTAGAGGTTGGGCACACCCTCGACAAGCGACACATCGCAGTAACCGGCATCGGCGAGGAGCTCGGTCACGCGAGCACGATCTTCGTCGTTAACGCTCTCGAGCACCTCGAGTGCGCTCTTGGCGTCACCGCCCACGGCACCCAGCACGGCCGCAGCTTCAATACCGTGCATACCGCCCGAGTTGGGCACGGTCACGCTCTTAACGTTCTTGATTATGTTACCCGAGCAGGCAACATTCATATGATCGGGTTCGCAACCGAGCGTCTGGCTCGCCAGCGCCGCTGCATAGGCAACGGCAATGGGCTCGGTGCAGCCGAGTGCACAGACAAGCTCGCGGTTCAAAACATCGCAAAACGCGGCATCACGGATGGAATCGGTAGGCATAGGTATCTCCTGCTTGCATAACGGGCTGGACTCTCAAAAAAGTTAGCTCCTTTATTTGATAACAATGCATCAAAAACCGCAACCATGGTTCCGACGGACGGCGTTCAAGCGCAATCTGACGGCATTCATTCATGCGAAGCCGGTCTTGTCGCATGCTAAAGCGTTTGACCAAAAAACGCCCGAGCGTTTACGCAAAAGTCGCGCTATCATGCAGTCGAACGCGGTAAAACCTTTAGCAATCTCGCCGCACAGACCAGAGAGGAACCATCTATGAAGATCGGTATCGGCAACGACCACGCCGCCGTCGAACTCAAGAACATCATCTCCGAGCACCTGAAGGAGCGCGGCTGCGAGGTCGTGAACTTTGGCACCGACACCTCCGAGAGCTTTGACTACCCCATCGCCGGCTACAAGGTGGGTAAGGCCGTTGCCAACGGCGACGTCGACCTGGGCATCCTGATCTGCGGCACCGGTGTCGGGATTAGCCTGGCTGCCAACAAGGTCGAGGGCGTACGCGCCGTCGTATGCTCCGAACCCTTCAGCGCTAAGCTCTCGCGCATGCACAACAATACCAACGTGCTCGCCTTTGGCGCCCGCGTCGTGGGCTCCGAGCTCGCCAAGATGATCGTCGACGAGTGGCTCGACGCCGAGTTTGAGGGCGGCCGCCACGAGCGTCGCGTTAACCTCCTCAACGAGATCGACCACACGCGCGGACTCAAGGTCGTCGACGAGGCCTAAAGACCTACAAAGCCATACGCTAACGCCAGCCCCCGCCCGGAAGAAACATCCGGACGGGGGCTCTTTAGTAGATTTCTAAGCGGTTACCAAAAATCTACTGGAATAAAAAGGGCGCCGCGGATGGAATTCCGCGGCGCCCAAGCCACACGCTAACAGCTTTAAGGAGTCAAAGCTGGTTTAGCCAAAGAAGCGCTTGATCTCGATCTCGGCGTTCTCCAGGCAGTCGGAGCCGTGAATCACGTTAGCGTTGACATCGACAGCGAAGTCGCCGCGAATGGTGCCGGGAGCAGCATCAAGCGGGTTGGTAGCACCCATAAGGGTGCGCATCTTGGAGACAGCGGAGAGACCGGAAACGACCATCTTGACGACCGGACCGCTCGTCATAAAGTCACAGAGACCGCCAAAGAAGGGCTTGTCGGCCAGATGGGAGTAGTGCTCCTCGACGGTAGCGCGCTCGAGCGTGGTCATCTCCATGCGCTCGATGACAAGGCCGCTGCGCTCGATGCGAGCGACGATCTCGCCGATCTTGCGATCGCGCACGGCGTCGGGCTTAATCATGATGAAGGTCTTCTCGATAGCCATAAGGTAGCCTTTCAAGTAGGTTCGCGCGTGCCCAAGTCCCATTCCGGCACCCGCCTGGACTGCATCGTAACAGAGTTTTAGCTGCAGTTAAACAGAAAGCTGTTTTTTGAAACGTTACAATTAATTAAAGCGTTCCATTTGTGTCACTTCTGTTTTGAAGCCCGATTAGAGTACCATCCGACCGCACATCAACCGCATCGAACCGAGCGGACGGTCGGTTGCCGCCCGTGAACGTACCCCCTTCACAACCTGCCCAAAGGTCCTACAAAAGTTCTCGACAAGCTCCTTCCTTCCCTATAACAAAACGGGCGCCCACCGTAGCGAGCACCCGTAAAGGCAAGATATGATAAACGCACCAGACAGACGCATCCTATAAGCTAATTAGCTCCGTGGCCCATCTCGACGACCTTGGTCAACGAGCCAAACACACCTTCGTCGGCAACGAGTTGTGCCTCGGCACGCTGCAGCTGCACGGCAACCGCGGCAGGGGCAGTACCGCCCTCGGTCGTGCGCGCGGCGACAATCGACGGGATGTCGAGCGCCTCGGTAATATCGCGCTCAAAGAGCGGGCTTGCCTCCTGGAACACCTCAAACGGCAGGTCCTCAAGATTGCAGCCGCGCTTCTCACACATCAGGACCAGATGGCCCACCACGGCATGCGCCTCACGGAACGGCAGGCCACGCTTGGCCAGGTAATCGGCAACATCGGTAGCGGCAAGGTGCCCCACGCCGCACTCACGCGCCATGGCATCCTCGTTGACGGTCCAAGTCGAAATCATACCGGTCATAACCGACAGGCACTGCATGAGCGTGTGGGCGGTATCGAGCGCGCCCTCCTTGTCCTCCTGCAAGTCCTTGTTATAGGCCAGCGGCAGGCCCTTCATGGTCACAAGCAGCTGCACCAGGTTGCCATAGACTCGGCCGCTCTTGCCGCGGATAAGCTCGGCAAAGTCGGGATTCTTCTTCTGCGGCATGATGGACGAGCCGGTGGAGTACGAGTCGGAAAGCGTAATAAAGCCAAACTCGGAGCTCGACCACAACACGATCTCCTCGGAAAGACGCGACAGGTGCATGGCCATGACGGAGCCGGCGTAATGCAGATCGAGCAGGAAATCACGGTCGGAAACCGCATCGAGCGAGTTGGGAATCACACCCGCAAAGCCAAGCTCGGCAGCCGTCATCTGGCGATCGAGCGGATAGCTCGTACCGGCAAGCGCGGCAGCACCCAGCGGGCAGTTGTCGGCGGCATCAAAGGCGGCCTTCAGGCGTGTAAAGTCGCGCGCGAACATCCAGGAATACGCCAGCAGATGATGTGACAGCAGCACGGGCTGAGCATGCTGCATGTGCGTGTAGCCCGGCAGAATCACCTTGTCGTACTTCTTGGCCGCATCCACCAGCACATGGCGCAACTCAAGATTGGCCTCCATGAGCTCCTTGGCCAACGCCTTGACGCCCAGGCGCGTATCGGTCGCCACCTGGTCGTTGCGCGAACGCCCGGTATGCAAGCGCTTACCGGCCTCGCCGATACGGCGCGTCAGCTCGCTCTCGATGGACATATGAATGTCCTCATCGTTGATATCGAAGGTGAAGTTGCCGGCATCGATATCCTGTTCGATTCCGGTCAGGCCCTCGGCAATCCCCTGCTCGTCCTCGGCGCTGATGATGCCCTGGGCCGCCAGCATCTTAGCATGCGCCTTAGAACCGGCGATATCCTGCTTATAGAGATGTTTGTCGACCGGCAGCGACGCGCCAAACTCCTGCGTGACCTCGGCCACTCCCGCCTCAAAACGACCGCCCCAAAGAGCCATGGAACCGTCCCCTTTCATCAAATCCCAAAACAAGCGCCCAAAGCAATACGCCCTGTCGCTAAAGCGATTTTTCAACCGCTAGTTTTACACATTCCCCACCGTGCGCGGGGCCATGTAGCTAATTTGCAAAGAAGTGACGCACCAGGCACTTGGCGCCCAACGTCTCCCTCCGGATGTTGCCCTGCGAACCATCGATCCAGGCCTTCAGGCTCATAGGAACGTCCTCGACCTTTACAGCATCGAACTCGGGCGCGAGGGAAAGTAAAGCATGCGCGACAGCATTGAACATAATGGATACTCCTCATATATATGGGCACAGAGTCGCCAAATTGATAGAAGGAGCCCCGCCGGACAACCCCGGCGGGGCTCGGACTCAGCCGCAGACGCGGCATCATATATGCGGGCGGAACGTAGGGGCCACCGATGTTAAGAAGTGTCAGCAAGCATAACGAAAGGTAAGGACCCCGTGCGCCCGTTATGTATCACGCGGATGGGCCGCGCGGATACCAAGGAAAGGGCCTTAAGCCTGGGCGGCAGCAGAGCTGGGACCCTGGACCTTTGCCCACGTCTTGAGCGACAGCGTATCGATCTCGATAAAGCCGGCGCTGGCCTTCTCGTCAAACGTGGTGTCGCGATCGTAGGTAGCCAGACCGTAGTCGTAGAGGCTGAAGGGGCTCTTGCGGCCGACGACATGGCAGTTGCCCTTAAAGAACTTCAGACGGACGGTACCGGTCACGAACTTCTGGGTATCGGCCATAAAGGCATCGAGCGCGTTTTTGAGCGGGCTGTACCACTGGCCGTTGTACACGGCGGTGGCCCAATCCTGCTCGAGCTTGATCTTGGTCTTGAGCAGGTCGCCCTCGACGCAGATGTCCTCAAGCGCCTTGTGGGCGGTGATGAGCGTCAGGGCGCCGGGAACCTCATAGCACTCGCGGCTCTTAAGGCCCACCAGGCGATCCTCGACCAGATCGAGACGGCCAAAGCCATTGTCGCCGGAGATCTTGTTGAGGGCGATGACGATCTCGGAGAGCTTCATCTTCTTGCCGTCGACGGCGACAGGCTTGCCGGCCTCAAACTCAATCTCGGTGTAGGTCGGAGTGTCCGGCGTGTCCTCGGGGTTCTTGGTCATAACCCAGGCGTCGTCGAGCGGCTCGTTCCAGGGATCCTCCAGGTGGCCGCACTCAATGGCACGACCCCACAGGTTGTCGTCGATGGAGTAGGGGTTGTCGTTGGCACCCTCGGGAACCGGCACGTTGTGGGCGTGGGCGTAGGCGACCTCGTCGGGACGGCACTTCAGGTCCCACTCGCGAACCGGGGCGATAACCTTAAGCTCGGGGTCGAGGGCCTTGACGGCGGCCTCAAAACGGACCTGGTCGTTACCCTTGCCGGTGCAGCCGTGGGCGACGTAGGTCGCGCCAAACTCGTGGGCGACCTCAACAAGCTTCTTGGCAAGCAGCGGGCGAGACAGGGCGGAGAGCAGCGGATACTTGTTCTCGTACATGGAGTTTGCGGCGATGGCTTTGGTCAGGAACTCATCGGAGAACTCGTCACGCAGGTCGAGCACCTGGCAATCAAGAACGCCCAGGTCGAGCGCCTTCTGCTTCTTGGCATCCAGGCCGGTCTCCTCCTGGCCCACGTTGCCGCAGACGCAAACGACATCGAGATTCTTCTCGTCCTGGAGCCACTTGACACATACGGATGTATCAAGACCACCGGAATATGCGAGAACGACTTTTTCCTTGCTCATGGCTGTTTCCTTTCGCCCTTGGTAGCTAGTTAGAACATCGGTCAGTTGCAAGTCATTTCAAGGTCGAATACCGTGCAATATCAGGTTAAATAGCAAAAATCAGCACATACATGCCCTAGAAACATGCAGCAATATCGTGCTAAACCCAACGACCTCAAAATGACTCTGTTGAGGCAATTCGCCCCATGGGAACAGAGACGATTGTTATCGTCGTCGGGAAATTGCGCGCTGGCGTCGGATGGCATTGTCTGCAGTAGTGATAATCTTTACGAACTGCATCTGCCTCTCCTTTCACCTATCGCCGGGCGCAATTCATATATCGTAAACGGTACCTTTTCCTCGGTAAGCGGTTGTTTTTCCGTCTCCGTTTTCGATGTTCGCTATATTACGCTAAAGTGCCAGCAGCACAAGCGACAAATTCAAATTTCTGAAAAGTTTTTTCATTAGTTTGTGAATTGCAGTGCAAGTACGCACCATTCCTGCGAAAATACGCTCGATTACATAGCAGAGGGTCATTACGCCCGAAACAATCTGGAAACGGAAAGGCGCATTTATGCAGACTTATGAATCAGACGCCAACATCGGCAACATTAAACTCATCGCCGTCGACATGGACAAGACGCTGCTCACCGACGAGCGCGTGTTGCCGCAGGGTCTTGATGAGCGTCTGGACAAGCTCGCCGACGCCGGCATCGTATTCTGCCCCGCCAGCGGACGTCCCGCTCCCAAGCTCGAGGAGATGTTCGAGGGCATCAAGAACCGCCTTGCTTTTTGTCCCGACAACGGAGCCTCCGTCATCTATCGCGGCAGCTATATCTATAAGAGCAACATCGATGTGGCGCTGTATCAGCAGGTGCTCGCTCGTGCCTCGGAGGACCCGCGCGCCGTTCCCGTCCTGTGCTGCTACGACGAGTTCTATGTGCTCGCCCGCGACCATCAATACCACGACGAGATCAGCGTCTACTACAACACGATCAACTACGTCGACACCTTTGAGGGCATTGATATCGAGTCCAATAAGATCTCGATCTTTTTCCCTGCCTACGATGCCGAGCCGGCGTTTCGCGAGGACTACAACCCGGCATTCTCGGACCGACTCTACGTCACCAATGCGGGCCGTGAGTGGATCGACTTTATGAATCTGGGCGTCGACAAGGGGTCGGGCGTGGCTCATCTCTGCGAGCGCCTGGACATCGATATCGCCGACGCCGCTGCCGTGGGCGATACGTACAACGACATCCCCATGCTGGAGCGCGTCGGGCATAGCTTTATCGTGGACAATGCCGAGGAGCACATGAACGCGCATGCCAAGTGGCGTATTCCGAGCAACAACGACGGGGGCGTACTGACGCTCATCGACGCCATCTTGGCGGCTCGGTAGCCGTCCCATCGGGCCTGGCCGGGCGGCACGGGATAACTTTTCGCTCGGTCAGGTCCTGCGCAAGACGAAAGCCACATTAAGTGGCTTTCTTTGCGTGCGGAATCTACGAAAAGTTAACCCGTGCCGCCCGGCCAGGCCCTAGGTTTACTTTCCTGCCGCCAAGATGGCGTCATGAGTGTCGAGATACTTAGCTGAAATGATTTGAGCAGAGGGGAGCTCCTTGTTGGAAGGGGCTCCCCTCTGTTTTGGTTACTGTGGGACAAATTAATCAGTAGTGTTTGTCCCAAATCTTAAGTATGTGGGGGCTTGCGTCTTGGACGAGCTTGCCTTACGGAGTGCTTCCCTATTTCGCGTCGGCCCAGGTTATGCCGGTGCTGGCTTCGGCGATCAACGGTACGCGGAGGTCTACTACGTGTTCCATGACGTCGCGGACCATGGCGGTGAGGCGTTCGACTTCGTCGACGGGGCACTCAAAGTCCAGTTCGTCGTGTACTTGCAGAATCATGTGGGCGGCAAAGCCTTCTTCTTCCAAGCGACGGCTCACGCGGGCCATGGCAATCTTAATGATATCGGCCGCCGTACCCTGCATAGGGTGGTTCATGGCCGTGCGCTCACCAAAGCCGCGGAGCTGCGGGTTTTTGGCCTTGAGCTCAGGAATGTGACGGCGGCGGCCATACATGGTCTCGGCATACCCCGTCTGCTTGGCACGCGCCACCACGTTGTCCAGGAATGTGCGCACGCCGGGGTAAGCCTCGTAGTAGCGATCGATCATATCGCGTGCCTCGGCCATCGAGATATGCAGCGACTGCGACAGACCGTAGGCCTGCTGGCCATACACAATGCCAAAGTTCACGGCCTTGGCGCGGCTGCGCAGGTCGGGCGTTACCTCGGATACCTGGACGCCAAATACGCGCGCGGCCGTCTCGGCATGGAAGTCCTCGCCCTCGTTAAAGGCGCGCACCAGGTGCTCGTCACCCGAAAGATGCGCGAGCAGGCGCAACTCGATCTGCGAGTAGTCCACCGCCAAAAAGACGCTCCCCTCGCCCGCCGAAAACGCCGTCTTGACGGTACGGCCCAGCTCAGAGCGCGTCGGGATGTTCTGCAGGTTCGGGTCGCTCGAGGACAGACGTCCCGTTGCTGTGATGGTCTGGTTGTACGTGGTATGCACGCGGCCGTCGCCTCGACGCAGCGGGCCCAACGTGTCCAGATAGGTTGACTTGATCTTGGACTTCTCACGCCAGTCCAAAATCAAGCGCACGATCTCGTGGTCGCGGGCAAGATCGCTCAACACCTTGGCATTGGTCGAATAATAGCCGCGCTTAGTCTTCTTGAGGCCCTTGGTCGGAAGCCCCATTACATCAAACAGCACATGCGAGAGCTGCATGGGGCTGCCGATGTTAAAGGTCTCGTCACCCGCCAGGTCGCGAATACTGCGCTCGACCTCGGTGATCTGGGTCGCCAGGCCCTCGGACAGGCTGCGAAGCCGATCGGGATCCACGAGCATACCCGCGCGCTCCATCTTGGCAAGCACCGGCACGAGCGGCATCTCAATGCCGTCGAACACGTTGGCGGCGTTCTCACGGGCCATGCGATCGCGCAGCGGCGCCACGAGCGCCAGCGTCAGGGCCGCAGTACGGGCGGCAGGCGCGGGGGCGTCCTCGCCGGCACCCTCTGCACCGCGCGCCGCAGGCAGCGCCATCTGCAGATAGGCATCGGCCAGATACACCTCGTCAAACTCGGAGCGGTCGGAATCCAACAGGTAGGCGGCAACCACGGTGTCGAAGATACGCGTGGAATCGACTGCCAGCGGATCCATGAGCTCGGTCTCAGAAGAATCGATGGGCGAAAGCTCATGCAGAAGCGCCTTCATATCCGGGCTCGCCGCACGGCCTTCCATAAACAGACGCGCGAGCACGCCGGCAATCACGCCGTGGGCGAAGTTGAAGCCCTCAACCTCAGCCGCCGCACCGCTGTCGCCCTCCTCGAGCGCGAACAGGCCCTTGGACGTCGCCAACCACAGCGTGCGCGTCAGTCCAAAGAGCGCGCCCTCTTCCTTGTCGTCGTCCACCACGGCGGCGACCCACTCGCCGGCATCAATCGCGCGGGAAACCTCAGCCGCAACGGCACCAAGCGCGTCGGCATCGCCGGCGGCTGCGCGAACCATCGCAGGTATCTCAAACACACTGGAGGCAGCAGCAGCCCCGCCCTCGCCGCCGATCAGCGCCAAGAAACGGTTCTGCATGGCGGTGATACCAAGCGTGCCCAGCGCCGCGGACACTTCGTCGGCAGAAAACGCCGGGAAGGACGTTTCGTCAAAGTCGAGCTCGACGGGCGCATCGGTGCGAATGGTTGCGACCTTGCGGCTCAGCAGCGCATCGTCGATGTGCGCACGCAGGTTCTCGCCCATCTTGCCCTTGACCTCGTCGGCATGCGCGATGACCTCGTCCAAGCTGCCGTACTGTGCGATGAGCGCGCTCGCCTTTTTGGGGCCGATGCCCGGTACGCCGGGAATGTTGTCCGACGTATCGCCCTTTAGACCGTAAAAATCGGGCACGAGCGCCGGCGTAATGCCGTGATACAGGTCGTCCACGCTCTCGGGCGTCATGATCGCCACGTCGGACAGGCCCTTGCGGGTCGAGACCACGTTGACGTGCTCGGTCACGAGTTGATACATGTCGCGGTCGCCGGTCACCAGCAGCATGTCACAGCCGGCCTGCTCGCCCAGGCGCGCCATAGTACCCAGGATGTCATCGCCTTCCCAGCCCTCGGACTGCAGAATCGGCACGTTGAGCGCGGTGAGCAGCTCCTTAATCATAGGGAACTGCGCATGCAGATCGGGGTCCATGGGCGGGCGTTGCGCCTTATACTGCGGCAGCATCTCCATGCGCACGCGCGGCTTGCCCTTATCAAACGCCACAACAACGCCGTCGGGGTTAAAGGCGTCGATCATCTTAAGAAACATGTTCAGAAAGCCAAAAATCGCGTTGGTGGGGCGACCGTCCGGCGCGTTCATGGTCGGCGGCACGGCGTGGAAGGCGCGATGCATGAGCGAGTTGCCGTCGATAACGGCAAAGGTGCGGCGCTTGTCAGACATATTGAATACCTCGCTTTGGGCTGGGCACGGTTTGCTTACTCCAGTTTACACGCTCCCCGCCCCGCGGCCACCGCACATCAAGCTCCCCCGCCACCGCGAGCCCGCGCGTGATACGATGGCTCACGGTACATCAACCAGCACGATCGATCCGAAAGGAGCCTGCGTCATGGAGCGTCCCTGCGCATGGAAAAAGTACACGCCACAGCAAGTCGAGGAGCTCGAGGAGCTTTGCCGCGGCTATAAGCAGTTTTTGAGCGAGAACAAGACCGAGCGCCTGTGCGTCAAGACCGGCATCAAGATGGCCGAGGAGGCGGGATACGTCGACCTGGAGACCGTGATTGCCGAGGGCCGCACGCTCAAGGCCGGCGACAAGGTGTACGCCGCCAATCACGGCAAAGACCTCATGCTCGTCAACCTGGGCACCGCCCCGCTCGAGCAGGGCTTTAACATCCTGGGTGCTCACGTGGACTCGCCGCGCCTGGACCTTAAGCAGAATCCCGCCTTCGAGGCCGGCGACATGGCCTACCTCGACACGCACTACTACGGCGGCGTCAAGAGCTACCACTGGGTGGCCTCCCCGCTTGCACTCGTGGGCGTCATCTGCAAAAAGGACGGCACCACCGTCGACATCAACATCGGCGACAAGGCAGACGATCCGGTCTTTACCATCTCCGACCTGCTGATCCACCTCTCGAGCGAGCAGATGTCCAAGCCCGCCAAGGACGCCGTCGACGCCGAGATCCTCGACGTGATCGTGGGCGGCCGTCCCGTCAAGTTTGACGAGGACGACAAGGACGCTCCCAAGGAGCCCGTCAAGCAGATGTTCCTGGACATCCTCAAGGAGCAGTACGGCGTCGAGGAGGAGGACTTCCTCTCCGCCGAGATCGAGGTCGTGCCCGCCGGTCCCGCCCGCGACATGGGCCTCGACCGCTCCATGATTTTGGGCTATGGCCACGACGATCGTGTCTGCGCCTATCCGTCCATGCTCGCCCAGATCGACGTCGCCAACGTGGAGCGCACGAGCATCACGCTCATCGTCGATAAGGAGGAGATCGGCTCCGTGGGTGCCACCGGTATGACGAGCCGCTTCTTCGAGAACACCGTCGCCGAGATCATGACGCTCGCCGGCGAGGATAGCCCGCTGGCCCTGCGCCGCGCGCTCGCCCGCAGCCGCATGCTCTCCTCCGACGTGTCCGCCGGTTTCGACCCGGGCTATGCCGGCAAGTTCGAGACCAAGAACGCGGCCTTTATGGGTCGCGGCCTGTGCTTTAACAAGTACACGGGCAGCCGCGGCAAGGGCGGCTCCAACGACGCCGATGCCGAGTACGTGGCCCTCGTCCGCGACATCATGGACGAGGCCGGCGTGGACTTCCAGACCTGTGAGCTCGGTCGCGTCAACGCGGGCGGCGGCGGCACCATCGCCTACATCATGGCCAAGTACGGTATGAACGTCATCGACTCCGGCGTTGCCGTCCTGTCCATGCACGCCCTGTGGGAGGTCGCCAACAAGGCCGATATCTACGAGGCCTATCGCGGCTACAAAGCCTTCCTCGAGCGCGCCTAACCAACCCTTCATCAGTTGCGGTGAAATACGGACTAAACTGGCCCATCAACGGCCAAAACAGACCGTATTCCACCGCAACTTCCTTTTTGGCAGAGGAGAGTTCATGCTGCAGGTCATCATTTCGCCCGCCAAGCAGATGCGCGCGGCCCAAGATGCTTTTGAAGTCTTGGGCATACCGCCTTTTGCGCACGAAACGGCTCGCCTCCACCGCGCACTGCTAGATATCGAGCAGAATGAAGGCAGCGGCGGTCTGCAGGCGCTATGGAACGTGAGTGACAAACTGCTGGGGCCTTGCCTCGACACCCTGCATGAGTTCGGGCCCATCTTGGGAAACGGCAATCTCGACAATCCCGCACTCGCCCGTCACCTCTCCCCTGCCGTCATGTCCTATCACGGCATTCAATACCAGAGCATGGCGCCCGAGGTGATGGATTCCGCGCAGCTCGCATGGCTGCAAGACCATCTGTGGATCCTCTCGGGCCTTTACGGATGCGTACGCCCCTTTCATGCCGTTGAACCGTATCGGCTGGAGATGGGCGCGAAGCTTGCCGTCGACGATGCCCGAGACCTCTACGCGTTTTGGGGCGACAAGCTCGCACGGGTCATCGCTCCGGCGGGCTCCAACGCTACGATCGTCAACCTCGCCAGCGCGGAATACGCCAAAGCCGTTCTGCCCCGCCTCACCACCGATGCCGCGGTCGTCACATGTCTCTTTGGCGAAGGCATCCGCAACGGCAAGCCCATCCAGCGCTCGACCGCCAGCAAAAAGGCGCGCGGCTCCATGGTGCATTGGATGGCAGAAAACAAGCTCGAGGATGCAAGCGAACTTACCGCGTTCAACATCGGCTATCGGCACATCCCCGAGCTTTCATACCTAGGCACCCTCGTGTTCATCAACGAACAGATGCTCTAGAGCCGGCACCCAACACTGACCCGCTCAGCCTTCTCTATATAACTTGCGGTGGAATAATTCCTATTTGAGCCTTTTTCGCACAATCAGGAACTATTCCACCGCAACTTTTATGAATTGGCTGCTAGGCTCGACACCTATTCTGCTAGACCGTCGGCCTTTGCAATCCCGTTTGTCGAACCGTCCTGATAGACAATCTTGACGTGCTCGACCTCGGACACCGCAACACCCGACGGGGGCTCCAGGCGCCATTCCGTCAGCGCGATATCCATCGTCGTGGGCACATCCCCTTGATCTTTGAGCTTCACCGTCAACGTTTTGAACGTCGCATCATACGTCACGCGTTCGATTTCCTCACCAGGAATAGACCCACCACTCAGCTGCAACTGCACAAACTCATCGCACGGGTACCAATAATCGCCCGGAACGGCGAGCGTATTGGCATTACCGCCAGTACTCCTCACCGTCATAATCGGTAGGCTATCATCAGCCTCGAACTCCCATGCAGCGCCGCCGCGACCACCAAACGTCCAGATACAAAAGGCAATCACCAGCACGGCAAGCACCGCAAAGCCAATCGCGACAAGGCCATGGTGCGCACGGCTTTCCTCGGCCGATACATCCCATTGCGTCTCTCGATATAGATGCTTGTCTTCCATGTTCGCCTCCCCACAGGCACGCTCGTTGGCCCAATCGTACCCATTCAGGCTATACTTGAGCCCACCACATAAACGGGGAGCTTGCAGGACAAGACGGCAGGCTGAGACTGGGCGCGCCCGCCCTGACCCGCAAACCTGATATGGGTAATGCCAACGAAGGGAGCCGTGCCAATGAGCACACAGACCGAGCCCAAGCTCGTCACGCAAATCGACTTCGCCCGCGCCGGGCAGATCACACCGCAGATGAAGGAAGTCGCCGAGCGCGAGCATCGCGACCCCGAGTACATCCGCGAGCGCGTGGCCGACGGCCGCATCGCCATTCCCGCCAACATCGTGCACATCAAAAAGGGCATGCGCGCCTTTGGCGTCGGTGAGGGCCTGTCCACCAAGGTCAACGTCAACTTGGGCATCTCGGGCGATAAGGCCGATGCCGCCGAAGAGTGGAAGAAGGTCAAGATCGCCGAGGACTTTGGCGCCGACGCCATCATGGACCTCTCCAACTCGGGCAAGACGCGCCAGTTCCGCCAGCAGCTCATCGACGAGACGCCACTCATGGTGGGCACCGTCCCCATGTACGACGCCATCGGCTACATGGAAAAGCCGCTGGTCAAGCTTACCAAGGATGACCTGTTCGAGGTCGTGCGCGCGCACGCCGAGGACGGTGTGGACTTTATGACCATCCACTGCGGCATCAACAAGTCGGTCACCAAGACCTTTAAGGAGACCGGCCGCTTGATGAACATCGTGAGCCGCGGCGGCTCGCTGCTGTTTGGCTGGATGGAGGTCACCGGCAACGAAAACCCCTTCTACGAGTACTTTGACGAGCTGCTCGAGATTTGCCACGAGTACGACGTGACGATTTCGCTCGGCGACTCCTGCCGCCCGGGCTGCCTCTACGACTCCAACGACGCCACCGAGACCGCTGAGATGATCGAGCTGGGCAAGCTGTGCAAGCGCGCTTGGGCTGCCGGCGTCCAGGTCATGGTCGAGGGCCCGGGTCACATGGCGCTCGACGAGATCGCCGCCAACATGAAACTGCAGAAGCGCCTGTGCCACAACGCCCCGTTCTATGTGCTCGGGCCGCTGGTGACCGATATCGGCGTGGGCTACGACCACATCACCGCTGCCATCGGCGGCGCTATCTCCGCCAGCTCCGGTGCCGACTTCCTGTGCTACGTGACACCGGCCGAGCACCTGTGCCTGCCTAACGCCCAGGATGTGCTCGACGGCCTCATGGCCACCAAGATCGCCGCACACGCCGCCGATATCGCCAAAAAGGTGCCGCACGCCCGCGACATGGACGACAAGATGGGCCAGGCACGCCGCAAGCTCGACTGGGATGCCATGTGGGAGTGTGCTCTCGACCCGGTCACCGGTAAGAAGCGCTACGAGGAGTCCCCCGCCGCCACCGAGGGCACCTGCACCATGTGTGGCAAGATGTGCGCCGTCCGCACCGTTAACAAGGTGTTCGAAGGCACGACGATCGACCTCGGCATGGAGGACTAACTCGTCACCGGAGCCACAATCGGTAACATGGTGTTCGTCAATTGTTGACGTGTGAACATTTGCTTACATTTGCGTAAAGATTGCATCGCCCGCCCGGGTTCGACATAGAGTCGGCCCGGGCATCTTTATAATGCTGGCTTAAAGACCCATTTGATTCCGACCGAACAAGGGAGCAAACATGGATCGCAGTAAGGTACCTGCCGTTCTATCCATCGCAGGATCCGATTCCAGCGGTGGCGCCGGCATTCAGGCCGACATCAAGACCATCGCGGCGCACCGCCTGTATGCCGAGACGGCCATCACCGCCATCACCGCACAAAACACGCTCGGTGTCACCGCCGTGCAGAATATCTCCCCTGATATCGTCGCTGCGCAGATCGACGCCGTATTTGACGATATCCGCCCCAGCGCCGTCAAGATCGGCATGGTTTCCTCTGCCGAGATTATCGAGGTTATCGCCGACCGCCTGAGCGCCTGGAACGCGACAAACGTGGTCGTCGACCCCGTCATGGTAGCCACCTCGGGCGCACGGCTGATTGCCGAAGATGCCGCCGAGGCGCTCACCCGCCGCCTGTTCCCACTAGCAACCGTCATCACGCCCAATATTCCCGAGGCCATGGCCCTGCTTGACTACGAGGTCGACTCCGAGCGCACACAGCAAAATGCTGCCATGCTCCTCACCCGCCGCTTTGGTTGCGCATCCCTCGTTAAGGGCGGGCATTTTGTCAACGAGGCCAACGATGTGCTCGCAGAGCCCGCGCCGCTCGATGACGAGGGTAACCACCTGGGCGATCCGCTCACCACGTGGTTCCGCCACAAGCGCATCGAGACCGGCAACACGCATGGCACCGGCTGCACGCTCTCATCCGCCATCGCCTGCGCGCTGGCCCAGGGCATGGAACTTGCCGACGCCATCAACGCCGGCAAGGCCTACCTGACCGGCGCTCTCGCCGCCGGCTTTGACATGGGCAAAGGTTCCGGCCCCGTCAACCACATGTGGCAGTATTAAGATTCGCAGCCCAAAACCGCCGCAAAGGGGACAGGCACCTTTGCGGTGGCTCCCACAAACATCTCGATCTGTAACAGTAACTCGGCAAAATCGACCCTAGATGTTACAGATCAAGACAAACAGTCGATATCGACCTAAATAATCTTAATCTGTAACATCTAGCCCGTTTTCGGCCTTGGAACTGTTACAGATCAAGACAAACAAACGAAACAAGCCCCCGCAAGGGGAACTCTGTGGTGGTTTGGGGCCGTGCTACTCACCGAGCATCTCTTGGAGCTTGGCTGCCACGGCATGTCCCAAGCTCTCGTGGCTTTCGGGCATCATATGCAGATAGTCGATATCGCCCGGCTCGGCAAACTCGGCGGCATTCAAAAAGTCGCAGCCAAACTGCTCGGCCACGTGCGCATAGTACTCGCCAAAATGTTCAGATGCCTCGACGGAACGCTCGTCAAAATCGGTCATATATACATCGGCGATCTGCGGCTTGATCTTGATAGGAGCCATCAGCAGGATGCGCGGGCAAGGCGCAGCGTCGGTCCACGGAAACGCGCGGACGGCGCGAATCAGCGCCATGGCGCCACGGGCGATATCGGAAGCTGTCACGTTAAAGACCGTCTTACAGTCGTTGGTGCCCAGCATGATCACAATGGCGTCCAGCGGCTTATGGGCCTCGAGCAGCATCGGAAGCGCGCGAATGCCGTTGAGGTTAGTGTCCAGATGGCACATGTCGTCGCGTACCGTCGTGCGGCCGTTGAGGCCTTCTTCAATTACATGCCAGCCCTCGCCTAAGTCACGTTGGACCACGCCACACCAGCGCACATCCTGCGCATAGCGCACCGCGGTACCGTCGCGCATGCCCGCCGGATCGTAACCATAGGTGTTGCTGTCACCAAAGCACAGAACGTTTTTCATCGTAAGCTCCCCACTCAATAAAAAGCCGACAGGAGCAGCCTCTCCCGTCGGCTCGGCATATCGCATCACGAGCACCGTTTACAGGTACTTGCGCCAGTCGTCGTCATCCTCGTCATCCTCGGCAGCGGCCTGAGCCTGCTCGGCGGCACGGGCGGCTGCGGCGCGGGCGGCAACCTGAGCATAGGACTCCTCGTTTCGCTCGGGGAAGTTTGCCAGCACGTGCTCGAATTTGGCGAAGTCCTCGTCCCAGCGCGTAGAGGGCACGGCAAAGAAGACCTGCTTGACCTTGAAGTCGCCCGATGCGAGCTCCTTGCGGAAGAGCTCGGCCACGGCCTCGGCATCAAAGCCGTTGTTGTCGCAGCCCCATGCGCCCAGCACGAGCTTCTCGCGACCCAACTCGTCGCAGATGGCGAGCACAAAGCGAATGCGGTCGCGCAGGGCATCCAGCAGAGCATCGTCGCTCACGCGATACTCCTGGCGGGCGCGCTTAACGTTGGGCGCGGCGGCCACGATCACGTCGGCGTATGCATGCACGTGGTTGCGGTCGAAGCGCACCGCAGGCACCACTAGGGCACGGTTACGATAGAGCTCGCAGTTGATGTTGCGGCGACGGTTCTCGCCGTACCACTTACGCTGCCTATCGAGAACGTTGTACAGATACGAATCGGCGCACAGCGTGGCCTCCTGGCCCAGATAACCCTGAATATATCCACCGCCCGGATTGGTAAACGAGGCAAAGGCGAGCACGGCCATGTCGCAGAACTGCGCATAGCCGCGACCGTTATCGAGGATTGCCTGCGTGGCGGAGGCATCAAGCACAGTGACCTCGGGCAGGACCGGAGCGGGCTCCTCAGCAGGCGCGGACTCAGCTTCGGCGATTTCCTCGGCAGGCTCCTCGACGGGCTCGGGCGCCGCCTCGGTCTCGGGCGCTGCCTCGACCTCGGCAGTCTCCGCGTTCTCGACGTCCTCGGCGACCTGCTCTTCGGGGGCCACAGCACTCTGAACCTTGGCCTTCATCGCCGCGACAAAGCCGGCAGGCATACCGTCAAACTCGCGAACACCGGCAAGCGAACGCTCGATATCCTTGGCGCACGCTTCGGACACAGTTGCCACGTGACGCTCGGCGGCCTTGGCACGGGCCTCGCGCTTGGGATTGGGCTGACCCGCTCGGTTGGACCTGCGGTTACGGTTCCTGTTGTCGACGTCTGCCATACGTGGCCACCTTTCCTGTCGCTGCCGCTATCGGCTTTTCCCATCCATGATACCCCGCCGCGCACAAAAAAGACGGCCCCGAAGGACCGCCTTTCGCATCGTTTTACCGTGTCCGGCAGGAAGCATCGCAATGCCGCGCTTTAATCGCGACGGCCGAGGATGTTCAGAATGCGCAGGAACACGTTGATAATGTCCACGAACAGGCTGGATGCCATGAGCACGGCGTTGGGCAGCGTGGGCGGCACCGTCGTTGCCACATAGGTGTCGTAGCCGATGAAGCCGGCGAACACCACGATCACGATCAGGTCGGTGATGGACTGCGAAACGCCCATGAACATCAGCACGATCTCGACCAGAATCGTGGCAAGCAGGATGCCAAAACCAATGCCATACACACGCTGGAAGAACTTGGGGAAGGTCACGCCCAGCGCACCAAAGACAAAGGTGATGGCGGCCGTGGCGATAAAGGCGGTGTTAATGGTAGGCAGGTCGTAGTTGGCAAGACCAAACGACGCCGTCAGGCCAAAGGTGCTCGCAAAGACCACGTAGCCCACGAGTGACAGGCCCACGGACTGTTTGCTGGCAGCAGCCGACATCATGACCATGCCGACGATGGTCAAAATAAATGAGCCAAAGACCAGCGGCAAAGCGGCGCCGCTCATCATCATGCGCGCAAACGACATGGTGCTCGTAAAGTAAACACCGGCGCCCATGGCGCAAAAGCCCAAAAAGATCAGAGCAGACATGACAAGGTTGTACGCGCGCGGCGACATCTCCTTGGCACGGCTTGCGCCGGTCTCGATGGGGCCATTCTGATAGCCCTGGATATCGTTCATAATTTCGTCCTTTCAAAAAGCACCGCGACGGCGCCGTAGCTGACAAGTTTCCTGCCATTGTACCCGAACGCCACGCGTTCTTACCTGCGGCGCTCGCTCTCGAGTGTTCGGTCGAACGCCCACACCCACCAACGCATCACGTGTGCCTGCGAGCCGTCCGCCCGCTCGCGCGTCTGGTCCTCCAGATACAACTCGGTCGCGTGCCCGCCAAAACGCACCTTATAGGTTGCCGTACGAATGCCGTGAACCGTCAGGCCAAACCCAGTGGTCGAGACAATCTCGTCAATCGTAAAGCAACGACCGTCGACCCAGCAGACGGTGACCGGCACGACCTGTCCGCCCGCGAGGATGCGAGCCACGACGTCCACATACTGCTTGTGCACGCGCCGAGTTTTGCCATCTGTCTGTCGATATTCCATGCCTCCTATTATCGAACGCATGTTTGCATGTTGTAAAGCGAACAGGCTGTGGTTTTGGGGTGTTGGGGCGCGCGCACGTGTCCTCATGGTGTGTTAGCAAAAAGAACACCCACGGTCAACAGGGCTAATATTCATTTTTAGTGCCAAAAAATTCACTGCTCCCATCAGAACTCGGTAAAGAAACCCGCAGGAGGTGATACGATTTATCATGTTTCTGTAACGTGCCTGCAAACTTCGAGAAAGCCCATATATGGACGTAACGTTCTCAACCTTCCTCGGCCAACTTGTGTCGAACCCAGTCCTTGCCGTCACCGTGATCCTCGCGCTCGGCGCCATCTTCGTCAATGGATGGACCGACGCACCCAACGCCATCGCGACCTGCGTCACTACGCGTTGCATGCCCGCCCGCGCCGCTATTCTCATGAGTGCCGCATTCAACTTCCTTGGCGTGCTCATCATGACGCACTTTAACGCGAGCGTCGCCAACACCATCTCCCATATTGTCGACTTTGGCGGAAACAGCACCATGGCGCTCGCCTGTCTGTGCGCGGCGCTGTTCTCCATCGTCGTCTACGGCGCCACAGCGTCGCGTTTTGGCATCCCCACCTCGCAAAGCCACAGCCTTATCGCCGGCCTGACCGGTGCCGCCATCGCCCTCGGCGGTGCGAGCAGCGTCAACGTCCACGAGTGGATGAAGGTCATCTACGGCCTGGCGCTCTCCATCGGTCTGGGCTTTGTCATGGGCTGGGTCCTGTGCAAGCTCGTCTCGATTCTTTTCGCCGCCGCCAACAGGCGACGTGCCAATGTCTTCTTTAAATACGCTCAGATCGCGAGCGCTGCGGCCATGAGCTTTATGCACGGCGCGCAGGATGGACAGAAGTTCATCGGCGTGCTCTTTTTAGGCGTGGCCTTTGCCAGCGGCCAGACGAGCGTCGGCGATGCCGGCATCCCCATCTGGATTATGCTGCTATGCTCGGCCACCATGGGCATCGGCACCAGCGTGGGCGGCGAGCGCATCATCAAGTCCGTTGGCCAGAGCATGGTCAAGCTCGAAAAGTACCAGGGCTTCTCCGCCGACCTGGCGGGCGCCGCGAACCTGCTGCTTGCCACCCTTACCGGCATCCCCGTGTCCTCCACGCACATCAAGACCTGCGCCATCATGGGCGTCGGTGCCGTCAAACGCCTCTCGGCCATCAACTTCGGCGTCGTCAAGGACATGATGTTCACCTGGTTCTTCACCTTCCCCGCCTGCGGACTCATCAGCTTTGTCATGGCCAAGCTGTTCATGATGTTCCTCTAGTCAAACCGAACGTCCATCCGGACCGTAACACCTCGCCCACCCGTCTTCGCCTCGAAAGGACCCACTCATGGCAAAGAAACCCGATTCGTTCTACTTTGACAACTACGTCGCCTGCGCCGACCTCGCCGTCCAGGCCGCCGAGCTGCTTACCAAGATTTTCGAGAACTTCGATCCCGCAAAGATTCACGATATGCTCGACAAGATGCATGCGATCGAGCATGCGGCCGACAAGAAGCACCATGAGCTTGAGGACGCCCTGCTCACCGCCTTTATCACCCCGCTTGAGCGCGAGGATCTGGACCTGATGAGCTGCTCGCTCGACACCGTGCTCGACCGCATCGAGGGCGTCGTGCAGCGCGTCTACTTCACCAACATCCAGAGCATCCATCCCGATGCCATCGTGATCGCCCACAAGGTGACCGACGCCTGCCGCGCCATGAAAGACCTGATGGTCGAGCTGCCTAACTACCGCAAGTCCAAAACGCTGCGCGAGCTCGTCATCCAGATCAACACCATCGAGTCCGAGGCCGACGAGCTCTATATCAACGCCATGCGTAACCTGCACGTTAACGGCAAGGACCCGCTCGAGGTCATCGCTTGGCGTGACGTGTACGCCTTCCTGGAGTACTGCGCCGACTGCTGCGAGAATGTAGCCGATGTTGTGGATTCGATTGTCATGAAGAACAGTTAATTGGGGGTACGTATCCCACCGGTCGCGGGCCCGACCACTAATACCTTTTTCACTCCGGCTGCAAGCAGAGTCGTTCAAAAGGTATTAGTGGTCGGGCCCGCTCCCTTACGTACCACCATTGGGAACTTTGGCTGATAGGTTTAGCGCAATGGGGGTTTGGCTGAAGGGACCTTTGGTATCCATTCGGACACTTTGGCTCTTGATGAGCGATTGGCTGATTGCTGCTTTGGGTACTGTTTGGGTTACTTTGGGTTTGTTTGATTATTAATTGTTGGAGGGCTTGTATGTCGTATTTGGATCTGGCTCGGTCTCGGTATTCTTGTCGTTTGTTTGAGGATCGTCCTGTTGAGCAGGCTGTGGTGGACGCCATTGTTGAGGCTGGGCGTATTGCTCCTTCTGCTTGTAATAATCATCCAGCCCGTGTGATGGTGCTGGATACGCCTGAGCTGTTGGAGAAGGCTGCTGCTTGTCAGCCTCGGTTTGCTCGTGATGGGTCTATCTTTGGAGCTCCGCTTGTCTTCCTTATTTGCAGCGTTACCGATGATGCTTGGGTGCGCCCGTATGACCAGATGAATTCCAGTGAAATCGATACGTCCATCGTGTGCGACCAGATGATGATGGAGGCCACCGAGCAGGGCCTGGGAACGTGCTGGGTATGCCATTTTAAGCCTGAGGTGGCACAGGAGCAGTTCAATCTGCCCAAGGGCGTCTATTCCTATCACATGCTCGTCTGTGGCTATCCCGCCGACCACATCGCCGATCCCGAGCATCGCGAGGCCCGCACTATTCCCCTCTCCAACTTCCTCCTCAAGTAGTTTTTAGACATACCTTAAAATCTACCTTTTACCACGCGCCCTTCGCCGAGTTCTGTCCTATCGCATGCAGAGCTCGGCGTTTTGTTTCCCAACCCGTATACAGCCACAAAAAAGGAGCCCGCAGGTGCGAGCTCCTCTTAAGGACACTAGATTGTAGCTCTGATGCTAGTCCAGGTCGTCGGCGGCAAAGTTGTCGATCGGGGCGAAGGGATCGGCCACGGGGACAACCGGGTCAGCGACGGGCAGCGGCTCGGCGGGAACAGTCACCGCAGGAGAAGCGGCAGAACCGACCGGCGTGGAGGCCATGAGGTCGGCCGGGAAGGAGTTCTGGGCATCGTCCATGAAGTGCTGGATGAGCTTGAGGTACTCGGCCTTGAACTCCTCGCGGGAAGCCTTGAGACGATCGATTTCCTCGAGCTCGGCCTGCTTCTCGGTCAGAGCCTGGCGGATAACCTCGCGTGCCTTAGCGTCAGCCTCGTTGCGGATACGCTCGGCGTTCTCGTTGGCATCGTTGACGATGGTCTCAGCGGTCTGCTGGGCAGCGATCAGGGCAGCGGAAATCTGGCGCTCCTGAGCGGAGAAGTCAGGGGCGGGAGCAGCCACGGGGGCGGCAGGAACGGCTTGGGCGGTGGCATCCTGAGCCTGGGCAAGCTGAGCCTGCGCATCGGCAAGCTGCTGCTCGGTAGCAGTCAGGCGACCCTTAAGGTCGACGATCTTAGCGAGCATAGCGTCAACCTCGGAGGACAGCGTCTCCAAGAAGACGTCGACCTCGGCGGGATCGTAGCCACGCTTGGCCTCAGAGAAAGTCTGAGCCTGGATGTCTGCAGGGGTAATAGCCATAACAAGTCTCCTTTTTCATCGCCTCGGCGCTACACGCCCGACGTAAGTTACTAAGTCAGTTCTATACGAGTATACCTATAAGAAGCTGCAGAACCAGCCTCTGCACCAACTGCAACGCAATAATCGCAACGACCGGCGAAAAATCGATACCGCCCATCGGCGGGATGAAACGACGGAACAGGTTGAGCCACGGACCGCACACGCTATCGAGCACCGCAGCAATATCCTGAAGCAAACCACCCTGCTTCATGGGAATCCACGTCATAAAGCAGTAGACGACAATGAGCGTGGAATAGAAGTTGAACAGCGTGTTGACCAGCTGGACGATAGTGTAGATGTTGATGGGAATCTCCTCGTCTTGTCTTTACTTAAGGTAGCCGTCGGCACGAAGCTTCTTGAGATCGGAATCTTTGACCTCGCAGCCGGCGGGCAGCACCATGAACACGCGGTCGCCCACCTCCTTGACCGTGGCACCCAGACCGCAGGCAAAGCCGTAAGAGAAGTCCAAGACGCGCTTAGCAACTTCGGTGCGTACGCCCACAAAAATCAGTGCGACAGGCTGCTTGGTGCGAACGCGGCGCACCACGGTCTCCACGTCGTCATAGCTCTCGGGGCGCAGGACATAGGCCGGCAGCTGCGGCGTGGCGTTGATGATATTGCTCGCATAGGCCGAGGCATCACTCGGTGCAGGCGCGGGCGCAGCGGCGGCACGGGCGCGGGTGTTCTCGGCGTAGCTCGACGGCGTGTCATAGGCACCAGGACGATAACCGCTCGCAACACTGTCCTGCGAGCGCGAAGGCGGGTTATACGTCGTGGCATGGCGGGAGTCATCGCCGACCAGCTGACCGGAGCGCGTATACACGGCAACCGACTCAGCTTCACCGCGGCGCGTCTGACCAAGCAGGCCGTTGCTCGGCTCGTCTTGGGTGTAGAAGCCCTCGCCCGAAGCACCGCCGTAGCCGTTGCCCTGATAACTATCGTCATAGCCGTCATCGTAGCCGTAGTCGTCGTCCTGGCCATAACCCTGGTCGTAACCCTGCTGGCCGCCCAGGTGCATCTTATTTTTAATCTCGTCAAGGAAGCCCATGGTTGTGTCCTCTCGCGGTTTAGTGCAGGCGCCCCGATAATCAGTGCGCACTTCAGAGCCTTATTTTACTGCAAACTCCGGGCTAAATACTACCCTGCCCAGGCGAACGAGCGTAGAGCCCTCCTCAAGGGCAGGCTCAAAGTCCTCGCTCATGCCGCAGGAAAGCTCAGGCAGGTTCAAATCGGGATGCGCAGCCTCCAGCTCATCCCTCAGCTCACGAAGCCCCGCAAAGGTGCGGCGTGCCACATCCTTATTCCCCCGGGGCGCCATAGTCATAAGCCCCTGTACGCAAATTCCCTCAAGTTCCGCAAGCTCACCCGCGGCGGCGCGAATCTCATCGGGCGAAAAGCCTCCCTTCGACTCCTCACCACTCACATTGACCTCGATGAGCACACGCTGGGGGCCGGCGAGCTCGCCTGCCTCAATCTTGCGGACAGCACGGCTCGAGATCGCCTGTGCCAGATGCAGCGAACCCACCGAGTGAATCAGCTCGGCTGAGCCCAGCACCGCATTGATCTTATTGGTCTGCAGGTTGCCGATCATATCGAAGCGCACCTCGGGCAGCTCCGGATGCTCCGCCAGACCCGTGAGCTTGTGAACCAGCTCCTGCGGGCGGTTCTCGGCAAAATGGCGATACCCCGCCTGGATGGCAGCAACAGTCTCATCGACACCAACGGTCTTGGACACGGCAATGAGGCGCGCGGCGTCGTGGGGGCGGCCCGCGCGATCGAGCGCCGCATAAAAACGTTCCAGAATCTGCTCGCGGCGAGCGCGCATCAAATCCAAATAGTTATCCATTGCCAATCGCCTCCGCTGACAGCCAAACAAGTAGTCCCATGCTAACGCAAGAGCGCGGCCCCGCATGTGCAAGGCCGCGCTCACTTAGGTATTTACAATCTTTCGACGAACGGGGCTACTTACTCCTCGTCGTCCTCGCCATCGTCCTCGTCCTCAAGATGATCGAGCAGGTAGCGAAGACCCTCGCTGACCTCGTTGGCGGGCACCTTGGCAACGTAGCGCGCGTCGACGGCGGGCCTCATGATAACACCCTCGCCCGAAGGCACGCGCATGCTCTCGAGCTCGTCCTCATCAGTGCGGGCGATATCGCCGGCGTTCATACGCTGACCAGTCAACAGGAAGGTCAGACGGCAAGCGGCATCGATGGAAATGGAAGCGATGCGATCGAGGTAGCGCGAAACCATGATGGCGCGGCGCAGGTCGTCATAGTTGCTGTCGTCGTCCATAAAGTCGCCTGTATCCATACGGTTAAAGGTGCGGAAGAACTTCTCGTAGGCGGCGTGCACTGGCTCGTCCTCGACGGCCAGGTTGCAGATGATGGACATGTCATTGGTGACGAGCGCAGAAAGCGAAGAGCCCAGCACCTGGTAAACAGCTTCGGCCTCGGCCTCAACCGTACCGACGAGCTCCTGGGGCAGCGAGATGTCGGCCTTGATCATATGACGCGTGGCACGGCAGATCTGACGGACCTTATCGGTCATGCGCTGCAGGTTAAAGTCGACGTAGATGATCGTCTGAAGCAGGCGGAAGTCGGAGGCGACCGGTGACTGCGTGGCGATCAGGTTGTAGCAGACGGCCTCCAGGTTGGCGCAGCGCGCGTCAATCGAAAGCGTACGTTTCTTGGTCTTGGTGGCGAGCTTGCGGTCGTCGGTCACATAGGCCTTCACGGCATCGTGGAGAGCCAGATCGACGGCCTCATAGATGCTCAGCATCTCGTGACGGGCCTCGACGAGCTGACGGGAAAACAGTTTGCGCATGGTTCACTCCAATCAGTTGGGTGCGGTCATGCAGCCCGCACAGTGAATACGCACCGGACCAGGTCCGATCGGCTTGGGACTAGTCGCACCGATCAGCCAAAGCGGCCGGTGATATAGTCTTCCGTCCGCGAGTCCACCGGGCTGGTGAAGATCGCGTCGGTTTGACCATACTCGATGAGCGTGGCGGGCTCGCCGGCAACTTCCTGCAAGAAGAATGCGGTGTAGTCGCTGATACGAGCTGCCTGCTGCATTGAATGCGTGACGATGATGATCGTCATCTCGGGCGCCAGCTCGGCCATCAGATCCTCGACCTTAGAGACGGACGTGGGGTCGATGGCGGAGCAGGGCTCGTCCATCAGAAGGACATCGGGTTGCACCGCAAGCACGCGCGCGATGCACAGACGCTGCTGCTGACCGCCCGAGAGCGCCAAACCATCCTTGTTGAGCTGATTGGATACCTCTTTCCAGAGGTTGGCGCGCTTGAGCGATTCTTCCACGATGTCATCGAGGTCGCTTTTGCTAGTCACGCCCTGCAGACGAGGGCCAAAGGCGACATTCTCGTAGATGGATTTGGGAAACGGGTTGGGCTGCTGAAAAATCATGCCCACGCGGCGACGGAGGTCGACCGGGTCGACGCCCTCGGCATAGATATCGTTGCCGTCGAGCGTCATGGTGCCCTCGACGCGCGTACCCTCGATCAGGTCATTCATGCGGTTGATGCAGCGCAAAAACGTCGACTTACCGCAGCCCGAAGGGCCAATGAAGGAGGTGATGGCGTTTTTGGCGATGTTGAGGTCGAGCCCCGTCAGCGCATGAAAGTCACCGTACCAAAAGTTGAAATCCTTGGCCGTAATGGCCGCTTGCTCCAGCGTGGGAGCGGACTGATAAACGGACATGGGACTCCTTAACTAGCGACGCTTGCGCGACAGGAAGCGC
This sequence comes from Collinsella sp., assembly GCA_022745215.1. Classification (GTDB taxonomy): domain Bacteria; phylum Actinomycetota; class Coriobacteriia; order Coriobacteriales; family Coriobacteriaceae; genus Collinsella. Next base: position 42,660 of record JAIIWC010000001.1, read on the forward strand.
GCAAACAGGTTGAAGGCCAGAATGATCACCATCAGCAAGAGCGCGGTGCCGTAGGCTGCGTTCATGTTGATGCCGTCGTTGGCAAGCAGGTACAGGTGAACGGTCATGGGGCGGCCGGAATCGAGCGGCGAGATAGGTAGATTGATGGCCTGGCCCATGGTGTAGAGCACCACGGCGGTCTCGCCAATGGCACGGCCGATGGCAAGGACAATGCCCGTGGCAATACGGCCAAAGGCAGAAGGAAGCACGATCTTGGAGACAACCTGCCACTTGGTGGCGCCCAGGCCATACGCGCCCCAACGGATATAGCGCGGAACGGCGCGAATGGCCTCTTCGGTGGTGCGCATGACGATGGGAAGCATCAAGAGCGCGAGCGCCAGAGCGGCCGAGACCATCGAAAGGCCCAGACCCATAGCCTCGACAAACAAGGCGTAGCCAAACAGGCCCATAACGATGGAGGGCACCGAGGCCAAAGCGTCAGCAGCGTAGCGAATGAGCTCGACGATCTTGCCCTGCTTGGCGTACTCGGCCAGATAGACGGCTGCCAGCACAGCGATCGGCGTGCAGATAAGCATGGCGAGCGCCGTCACATAGACGGTCGAGACGATCGTGGGCCAAATACCGCCCTCGGCGTTGACGCCCTGGGGCCAACCGAAGATAAAGTCGAGCGAGATGTGTGGCAGGCCGTTGATGACCACGTAGGCGATGATAGCGACCAGCACCAGCGTGGTGATGTATGCCGCGGCACGGAACACGCCAAGCATGATCTTGTTGGACAGGTCCTTGTTGATGCGGCCCTTCTTGCCGTGGGAAAGGGCACGCTTGATGCGCTCGCGCGACGAGGTCGTATCGACCGTCGTGTCAACGGAATCGGACATAGCCTACCCCCTCTTCTTCTTGGAAACCAGACGGACGACGCCCACCAGCGTGGCGGAAATGATAAACAGGACCACGCCCATGCCGAACAGCGCCGAGCGATGCAGACCCGAGGAATAGCTCATGTCGAGCGCAATCTGGCTCGTGAGCGTCGAGATGGGGCTCGCAATGCTGTCGGGAATAACCGGGGCGTTACCCACGACCATGAGCACGGCCATGGTCTCGCCGATGGCACGGCCCATACCCAGCACGATGGCATCCACGATACCCAGCTTGGCGGCAGGTAACACGACCTTATAGATAGTCTGCCACTTGGTGGCGCCCATGGCATACGATGCCTCGCGAATGCCCATGGGAATGGAATTGAGAGCATCGATGGTAAGCGTCGTGATGGTGGGCACGATCATAATGGCGAGCACGAACCACGCCGTCAGCGCGCCAAAACCAAGACCGCCGGTCAGTTGTGCGATAAACGGGCGGATGATGATCATGCCAAAGAAGCCATAGATGATAGAAGGGATGCCGGCCAACAGGTCAACGGCAGGGCTGATGAGCTTGCGCACGCGCTTGCTGGCGATCTCGACCAGATACACGGCCGTGCCCACGCCTAGGGGCACACCCATGGCGAGCGCACCGACGGTCACCAGACCCGAGCCAGCAAGCAGCGACACGATGCCGTAGTGACCCTCAGAGGGCGCCCACGTAAAGCTAAAGAAGTCCGCCAGACCGATGTCGGTAAAGACGGGCAGCGCCGAGTACGTGGTAAAGACAAAAATCAGGATGACGGTAACAACCGCCAAGAACGCGCAGGCAAAGAAAATCCACTGCAGCGCCTTCTCCTTGATATAGGTGCTGCGCGATACGAGCGCCAGCTCGCGCTTCTTGGGCGCCTGAGCATTCTGCTCAGTCTGGGAGTTTTCCTGTGCTTCCATGCTACTCACTCCCCTTCTCGTCGTTGGTGACGGGAATAAAGCCCGCCTCGCGAATCTGCTTGTCCATCTTTTCGGACGTCACGTAGTCGATGTAATCCTGCGCCTGCTGCGAAGGCGCACCCTTCACAAAGAAGTAAAGGTCGCGCGAGATGGGATAGCCGCCACTCGCGACCGTCTTCTCGGACGCCTCAACATGATTGACCGAGACGGCCTTGACCGAGGTCTTGGCGTTGAGGCTATCGACGAAGCCCAGCGAAATGTAGCCGATAGCCCCGCGCGAACGAGATACCACGTCGCGCACCTGGCCCGTGCCCGAAAGAACGGCGGAGCGGCGATCGAACGGGGTGCCGTCCATCACGATGGTGCGGAAGGCTTCACGCGTGCCAGACGCCTCATCTCGGTTGATAACCTGAATCCTCAGGTCCTCGCCACCGACTTCTTTCCAGTTGGTGATCTTGCCGGCATAGATATCGCGGAGCTGCTCGGTCGAGAGGTTATCGACGGGGTTGTCTTCGTTCACGATGACCGCGATACCGTCGTGGGCAATGACGATGGGAGTCAGGCCCAGATCCCGTTCGTCGGCATTGAGTCCACGGGAGGAGCTGGCGATATCGGCCGTGCCAGCGCTGACGGCTTCGATGCCAGCGGAAGAGCCCAAACCGGAAACGAGCACGTCGATGCCGGTCTCCTCCTTAAAGCCCTCTGCCGCAATCTCGGCGATAGGAAGGCAGGTCGTGGAGCCGGCCACGGTAATGGAAGAGGTAGAAGATCCCGAAGAACAGGCGCACAGCGTAAGCGTAAGCACAGCGGCGCTCAGGACCGATACGATCTTTCTCATAGCATCACGCCGATCGCGGCATGGCGCCCACAGGTGCCGTCCTCGTTACGGTAGGAATAAAAGCGGTCGTTCTGACGCACGGTCGAAAGCTGGGTATTCACGATATTATCCGCGTCGACACCGACATCTACCAGCGCCTCGCAAATGGCAGCGGAAAGATCGAGCATGCGAGAGGCACTCGCATCGATGCAAGAGAACTCGGCGGCAAAGCGATCCATGAGCTCCTGGGAAACCTCGTACTCGTCACCCAGGATATGGGGCCCGATATAGGCGGAAACGTCGCTCGCATCGCAGCCGGCAGCATCGCAAAGCGCCTGGCACGCCTTGGCAGAAATACGTGCAATCGTGCCCTTCCAACCGGAGTGCACCACGGCAAATCCGCCGGGGGCCACCAGCACCACGGGAACGCAGTCGGCAAAGCAGAGCAGCACGGGCACGTCATGGGCCGTACAGACGATGGCATCGCAGCCCTCGGCAATCTGCTCGCGAACAGCCTCAAGATCGTCGGCGCCGTTCGAAGTCACCGTAACGATATGGTCACCATGTACCTGATTGGGCACGAGCAGATTATGCTCGCACTCAGTGGCACCCATAGCTTCGAGCGCTCGACGACGATTTTCTTGAACAGCAAAGGGGTCATCGCCTACATGCGAGCCCAGGTTGAGCGAGGAGTACGCATCTTCAGAAACGCCACCGGTGCGCTCGGTAAAGGCAAAACGGACATCGGATGTCGCGCCCTCCACCAACGTAACTCCATCATGGTCGACACGCGAAACCCTGTCCGCACGTGCTGCCATACTAAAGCCTCCTAATAACACAAGTACCGCGGCGTCGCCGCGCAGTCCGCGTTTATACGGCTGTCATACTTCCTTAAAAGGATACCCGCAGCGGTAGGGACCAAACGTAAAGGGAACGTAAGGAGATTGGAGGCTTTCGTTTACAAACGAGAAACAAAACGGGGTGCATCCAAATGGACACACCCCGTGCAGGTCGTTGAGAAAAACGAACTAGAAGCTACCGCGCTTTAGGAAGTCGGGAAGCTCGAACTGGTCGTTGCCAAAGTTGGGCAGCTCGGTACCACCGACGTTGCGGGTCGGAGCGGCCTGAGCCGGGCTGGCAGCCGGAGCGGTGCGCTGCGGCTCAGCGGAGGCAGCGGCCTTGCTCTGAGACTGCTGAGCAGCAAAGAGCTCGTCCTGACGGTTGACGTTGGAATCGGAGAAGCCCGTAGCGATGACGGTGATACGCACCTGATCGCCCAGGGACTCGTCGACAACGGTACCGAAGATGATGTTGGCCTCGGGGTCGACGGCGTTGGCGACAACGTCGGCGGCGTCGCTGATCTCCTGGATGCCCAGGTCCTTGGAACCGGCGATGGAGAGCAGCACGCGCGTGGCACCATCGATGGAGCTCTCGAGCAGCGGGCTGGAGATGGCCTGCTGGGCAGCGTCGACGGCACGAGTATCCCCAGAAGAGGTACCGATACCCATCATGGCGGTACCGGCCTGCTTCATGATGGTCTTAACATCGGCGAAGTCCAGGTTGATGATACCGGGGACGGTGATGAGGTCGGTGATGCCCTGGGTGCCCTGGGAAAGGACGCCATCGGCAATCGCGAAGGCCTCGAGCATGGTGGTCTTCTTCTCGGCGATGTCGAGCAGCTTATCGTTAGGGATGACGATCATGGTGTCGACGCAATCGGAGAGGGTCTTGATGCCCTCCTCGGCGCTCTTCTTGCGCTTGCGGCCCTCGAAGGTGAAGGGCTTGGTCACGACGGCGACGGTCAGTGCGCCGACCTCGTTCATCGCGATATCGGCAACGATGGGAGCAGCGCCGGTACCGGTGCCGCCGCCCTCACCGCAGGTGATAAACACCATGTCGGCGCCAGCGAGCGCCTCGGCAATGTCGTCGCGGGACTCATCGGCAGCCTTGCGGCCAACCTCGGGGTTGGCGCCGGCGCCCAAGCCGCGGGTAAGGTCGGTGCCGATGTGCACCTTGATATCGGCATCAGAGATCGCGAGTGCCTGAGCATCGGTGTTGATGGCAACAAACTCGACGCCGCGGATGCCCTCTTCGATCATTCGATTGACCGCGTTGGTACCGCCGCCGCCGACGCCGACCACCTTAATGACGGCAAGGTAGTTGTTGATCTCTGTCTCGTGCATGTCGGTCCTCCGAACAAAGGTTATAGCCATAGCATGGGTCGACCCCTGCGCACATTAACCTTCAGGTTGAAAGTAAATGCAAAGGTAAACCGTATTATGTTTGCACATTATGAACGTATCAGTCAAATAATTGACCGTGAAAACCAAACAAACCAGATAAACGGCGTGGTATGGCCCCTCAACAAAGCATCAACCAGCGCTACGAGGTCGGAGCATTCCTAAATGTGTAGTTGCCCGGAGAGCGCACATTGATATACGTTACGCCCTCTACCTGCGAAAGCAACTTGGTGACTACGCGTTCCTTCTTGGCGATATCGTCCGAATCGCCCAGCGACACCTCGATGCCGTTATTGAGGTTTGCCGAGATGGCTTCGACCGAAGGCGTGGAAATATCCTTGACTTGTCCCAAGAACTCGCTCGAAAAACCACGCACATAATCCAGGCCGGCCTTAACGGCTTTGGAGTTAACCGCCTGGCCGGAAACCGGAGCGACATCCGCCGAGACATCAGTCAACAACACCGCGCCATAATGCTTGGCGAGCGCCAGCGCGGCATCGATTCCGGTCAAGGTATTTGAGCCCTGCCCTGTCGTGATGACGTTGCCCTGGTCGTCCACTTCGACCGACGTCGACAGCGGGGCGATCCAGGTGTCATCGTCTCCGATAGCCCAGGCAAGGTCGTCGGAGCTGATATACGCAATGGCGATAACTTTACGCTCCGTCGGCGTGATGATAAGCGTATGGGGAAACTGGCGCTGGACATCCACGCCCGAAACCCACGGGTTCTGCTTGAGATCCTCGGTAATCTGGTCGGGATCGACGTTAAAAAGCGACGTTCCCTCGGGCAAGTCGATCAGCTGGATAGCATCGTGCTTCGTCACATGCTCGCTGCCTTGAATCTGAATATCAGTGGCAGTAAACAGTCCAGAGTTGATCACCACGATGGCAACGACGACGAGCACGGCCAAGACGGCCAGAACGCCGCCCACGATTTTGCCTTTGCCTGTAACGACAGAAGCGGCGTCTGATGTTTTATTTGCCATCGCTACAAGTGAAGATAACGGGTTGAAACCTTTTTTACTCGAAGGCTTCTTGGCGGTAGCCGGCACCGATGTCAGCGAGCGCGGTTTCGATGCGCCCAGCGTGCGACCTGGACGCGCCGCTTTAGTTCCCGTCGAGGGCTTGGGAGCTGCCATGGGACGGGCAGGCTTGGCGCCCATAACAGGCTTTGACGTCACCGAGGGACGCGAGGACTTTTTTGCGGCCGGACGATTACCGAGCTGCGAGCCGACGACCGGACGACTGGTCTGTCGAGCATGCCCGACAGACTTAGAGTGCGCGACGGTATTGCGTTGAGGTTTGGCAGGCGCGCCGGAACGCCCTCCGGCGCGGCGGAAGGTGGGTTTCGATGCTCTAGAAGCCGAGGAATTTAACTTCCGGTCTGAGCTCGATGCCATACGCCTCCCTCACCTTTCCGTGCACATGTCTAATAACCGCGGCAACGTCATCGGCCGAGGCAGTTCCGTTATTAACGATAAAATTAGCGTGAACGGGCGAAACTTCCGCGCCGCCAATCGAAAAACCCTTTAATCCACAATCCTCGATAAGCTTGCCCACACTCGCATCGGGCGGGTTGCGAAAGACAGACCCGCAGGATGCGCGACCCATGGGCTGCGTACGCTTGCGCCTTGTAAGGTACCGCTCCATGCGCTCGCGAATGTCGGCCTTGGGCGCCGGTTTAAGCTTGAGCACGCACTCGAGGATGATCTCATTGCGGGGAAGGCTACATTCGCGGTAGCCCCAAGTGATCTCGGACCCCGCATAATGCTTGATACCGGATGCCGGGTCAAACGTTACGACATCCTCAACCAGCGAGCCAATCCACTCGGTCCGTGTGCCGGCATTCATAGATATCGCACCGCCGACCGAACCAGGGATGCCAACGGCAAACTCAAGGCCCGAAAGGCTACGCGACAGGGCATCGTTGACCAGGCGCGCAAACATCACGCCCGCACCGACCGTCAGCGTACAACCGTCGTCGGCAACAACCGTGCGCTGAAACTCACGTCCGAGCGAAATGACGGCACCGCGATAACCGCCATCGGCAACCAGCAGATTGGAGCCCTTGCCGATGATGACCCACGGCACCTGCTCGCGATCGAGCACCGCCACGGCGCGACGGAGGGCATGATAGCTATGGCACGTCACAAAGAGGTCGGCCTTGCCGCCGATACGATAGCTCGTATGACGCGCAAGGCGCTCGTCCTCGATCACATCCGTGTCGATCATGCCCGAGAGCGCCATGACGGCGTTAAACAGACCCATTAGACTTAAGCGTCTTTCTTGGCAGTCAGATACTCAATGAACTCGGGACCGACGGTCGTAACGTCGCCGGCACCCATGGTGAGCAGCAGGTCGCCCTCGCCCACCATCTGCTCGAGCTCCTGATTGAGCTCAAGACGGCTGGAGCAGTACACGACCTCCTTGCCAGGATGCTTGGCGCGCACGGTATCGGCGAGCATCTTAGAGGTGACACCCGGAATGGGCATTTCGCCAGCCGAGAACACATCAATCAGCAGCAGTTTATCGGCATTGGCAAATGCATCGGCAAAGTCGTCGCACAGGGCCTGCAGGCGCGAATAGCGGTGCGGCTGGAACACGACGTCGACGTGCTTGTAGCCCAGCGACGAAGCGGCGGCAAGCGTCGCCTTGATCTCGGTGGGGTGATGGCCGTAATCATCGACCACGGTGATGCCATCGATATCGCCCACGTGGGTAAAGCGACGGCGGACGCCCTCAAAGCTCGAGAGCGCCTTGGCGGCGGCGTCGATGTCAAGGCCCAGGACATGGGCGACGGTAAGCACGGCCGTGGCGTTGAGCATGTTGTGGCGACCGGGATTGCTCTTGATCTCCACAGCGTGCTCAGTGCCGTCCTCAAAGCGAACGATAAAGTCACTCTGGATGCCCTTGACATCCGGGTGCACGCAGACGATGTCGTTGCTCTCGGCAAAACCGTAGGAAAGCACGTGACGGCCCGTCGACTTGGCGAGCTCGACCAGATGCGGGTCCTCGCCGCAGACGATGACGGTGCCGTCCTCGCCCACCAGGCTCATGAATTTGGCGAAAGTTGCCTCGATCTCCTCGATACCCGAGTAGTGATCGAGGTGGTCGGCCTCGACGTTGGTCACAATGACCACGTTGGGGTTCAGGAACAGGAAGGAGCTGTCGGACTCGTCGGCCTCGGCGACAAAGTAGTCTCCCGAGCCGTTCTTGCCGTTCGTGTCATAGCCCTCGACGATGCCGCCGATCAAGAAGCTCGGATCCAGACCCATGCGGTCGAGCATGGTGGCGCACATCGAAGACGTGGTGGTCTTGCCATGCGTGCCGGCAACAGCGACGGTAGTGTAGCCGTGGCCCAAAGCAGAGAGCATCTTGGCACGGGGCCACACGGGAATGCCCAGCTCGCGAGCGCGCACGAGCTCAGGGTTGGACTCCGGAATAGCGGTGGAGACAACAACCACGTCGGGCTTGACCTCGTCGATCGTGGCTGCCTCATGGCCCACATGCACCTTCACACCAGCGCGTGTAAGCTGGCGGATATAACGTGACGTCTTAAGGTCGGAGCCGGTAACGGCATAACCGCGCTCGTGCAGAACGAGGGCGATGCCGCTCATGCCGGCGCCGCCGATACCGATAAAGTGGGCGCTCTTAAACTCGGGCGCGGAGGTTGCAGTCTGGGAATCAGCCATGTGCTCGTGTACTCCTTGCGTAAACACTGCCTGTAACCCGTTAACTGTACCGCACCTACCGCATCAGCGCGAGGGCGACCGACGATATCCCGTCTAACTAACGCAAACCCTCTACCGCATCGGCCAGAAGAGCGGCGGCCCTATCCTGAGCCAGACCACGCGCCGCCTGACGCATGACGTCGCGCTCTGCCGCGTCATCGACCAGGTGCAGCAGCTCATCGGCAAAGGCAGAACCGTCGATATCGGCATCGGCACAGAGCACGCCGGCCCCGGCGTCGACCAGATAACGGGCATTGGTGGTTTGGTGGTCGGCCGTCGCATGCGGATACGGCACGAGTATCGAGGGCACGGCGAGCGCAGCGATCTCGGCCACGCTCGATGCACCCGAACGCGAGAGCACCAAATCGGCAGCAGCCAGCATATCGCCCATGTTGTCGATGTAAGGCTGGACGCGGTAACGCTTCGCCTCCTCGGGCGTCAGCGCCAAAGCGCGCTCGGTCTCCTCAAAGCCGTCGGCACCCGTCGAATGCAACACATAGAGGCTCTTGCGCGAAAGCAGCTCGTTTTTGAGCGAAGCCACGCGCTCGTTGAGGTGCTGAGCGCCAAGTGAACCGCCAAAGACGAGCAGCAGCGTAGCGTCCTCGGGAACGCCAAGTGCCTTGCGGCCGCGAGCGCGATCGCCCTCGATCACCGAGCGACGTACGGGGTTGCCGGTCATGAGTACGTGGTCAGGGTCACCTTCGCGCTCAAAGACCGCGCGCGCTGCCGGCACCGAGATGCACACGCGGGCGGCGTGGGAGTTCATCATCTTGTTGGCCAGGCCCGGAACAGAGTTCTGCTCATGCAGCAGATACGGAACGCCCGCGCCCTTGCACCACCCCAGCAGCGGAACCTCGACATAGGCACCAAAACCGATGGCGGCATCGGGCTTGCCGACCTTTGAGAAATGACTGGCGAGCGCACGCTTGGCCTTGTTGACACGCCACAGCGAGGTCAGCGCCGTCCAAGGACGGGAGCGGTCGAAGCCCGTAACCGTAATGGGCACAAAATCAAACCCAGCCTCGGGGACCAGACGACCCTCGAGCTTGCGCGACTGGCCCACGAACACAACGTGGTGGCCACGGTCACGCAGCTCTTCGGCCAAGGCGAGCGCGGGGTTGATATGCCCTGCCGTACCGCCGGCTGCGATAGCAACGGTCATCTTATCGGTCATGGTAGTCCCTTCGTACACGCGGTCCCTGGTCGTCGGTGCGCAAACGCGCCGACGGGTCCGAGTTCAAATCGATTCGATTATATCCGCCGCCCGCATTGCGAGGGGTTGGGCGCTGCGGACGACCTTGCGGCGCCGTTCGCTGACGCGGACGGGCTGCCGGCTCGGTCGCAGAGCCATCCAGAACGGTAAAGCCGTTACGCGAAGATCGCTCGCCGCGCACGTGGGGCACGCCGGCGGTACTCTCATCCATAACGGCAAAGCTCTCGCGGCGACGGTCGTACTCATCGCGACGCGCGCTCTCGTACGAAACGCGCAGGATCAGACCGGCAAGCATAAGCGACACAATAATCGACGAACCGCCGTAGCTAATAAACGGCAACGGTTTGCCCGTCATGGGAAACACGTTGAGGATGCCCAACGCATTGATCAAAAACTGCACCGCGAGAATGACCGCGGAGCCAGACGCCATGAGCGCGCCCCGACGATCGGTCGCCTGCTCGGCAATGCGAAACGCCGAGTAGATCAGCATCGCAAACACCAAGAAGAGCAGCACGGTTCCGACAAAACCGACTTCCTCGCCAATGATGGCCAGGATGTAGTCATTGTGCGCCTCGGGCAGATACGAGTACTTCATGGTTGAGTTGCCGATGCCACGGCCGAACAGACCGCCCGAGGCAAAGGCCATGATGGCAAGCGTGGCCTGATAGCCATCTCCGTACTCATCGGCCCAGGGATTCCATGCAACCTCGACACGCGTCATACGATACGGCTCGGCGATAAGGGCGATTGCAATAACAACGATGCCACCGGCAATCGTCCAAACGATGTATTTGGGGTCCAATCCCGCAAACAACGCCATGCACACCAGCGTCAACAAAATGATCAGAATGGTGCCAAAGTCGGGCTGGATAAAAATCAGAAGAATCGAAGGGCCCAAACAGATACCCATCTTGCTAAGGAACTCGTTGATGTTACCACCGGGCGAAAAGAAGCGATCGAGCATAATGGCCGAGTACGCAATGGCAAATGGCTTCAAAAACTCGGAGGGCTGGAACTGAATGCCGGCGATGTTGAGCCAGCGCGTGGCGCCACGACTGCCGCTGCCCACTAAGAACACCAACAGCAGCAAGAACATCATGACGAACAGGAAGATCCTGAGCACATCCTCCCCAAACCAGCTGTCCGGCAAATAGCGGGCAATGGCAACCATGGCCAGCACGCCAACCCCGGCAAACGCGGCCTGTCGAAACAGGAAGAACGTCGCCGAACCGTTCTCGTGCAGCGCCTCGACCGAAGATGCCGAGTACACCATCAACAAGCCAAAGCACACCAGCGAAAACAAGCAGGCCAAAAATACCAATCGGGGGCGCATGATGCGAGCGGGAACGCCGGCAATATAGCGTTCGCTGAACGTTTGCCCACCGCGGCCAGAACGCGGCGTGCTGCGCCGTGAGGAAGCACGGTCCGAGTCGGGCCTCCTCATGCTTTGTCGGGGGCTCTCCTCTCTCACCGGCAACCCCTATTCCGTTTGCGATTTCGCCGCGGCGGCAAGCTGGGCCACATAGTCCTTGAACACGCGGCCGCGCTCCTCGTAGCCCGAGAACTCGTCAAACGAAGAGCAAGCGGGCGAAAGCAGAACCACGTCGCCACGGCTCGAAAGCGAGCGGGCAACGTCCACGGCGTCGCGCAGGTCATCGGCCTGCGCGATATCCACGTCGCCATCGACATCTGCCTCGTCCATAGCGGCGGTAAAACGCTCGCGCGCATCGCCAAAGCAGACGACCGAGCGCACGTTATCCATAACAACGCGGGCAAAGTCAGCGAGCGGCGTTCCCTTGTCATGGCCACCGAGCAGCAAAATCACGTCATCATCGGGAAACGCCGTCAGGGCCTTCTCGACGGCGTCGGTGTTCGTCGCCTTGGAGTCGTTGACATAGCGTACGCCATCGATCTCGCCGCAGGGCTCCACGCGGTGCTCGAGCGGCTGAAACGTGGTCAGGCCACGACAGATACCATCGGCATCGGCACCGACGGCCAGGGCTGCCGTAGCGGCGCACAGGGCATTGATGACATTGTGATGGCCCGAGATCTTGAGCTCGGACGTAGCGATGAGCGGGGTCTCGACACCCTTCAGGCGCACGATCATCTTCCCGTCGCGCACAAAGGCAGCGTCCTCACCCTCAGGCTCATCAAAGGCGACCTTGCAGATGCGGCGACCCGGCGTGTAGATGTACTCATCGAACTCATGGATGCCGGCATCCTCGACGTCGATAACCACCAAGTCGTCGTCGATCATGTTCTCGAACAACTTGATCTTGGCAAGTGCATAGTTCTTATGACTCTTGTGCCAGCCCAAATGATCGGGCGTGATGTTAAGCAGCACCGCCACACGAGGATGGAGCTCGGAGCTCGTAGCAATCTGGTAGCTCGAAAGCTCCGCCACAAACCACTCATTATGCGCGCGTCCATCGACCTCATTGACCGGCGGCTCGCCGATGTTGCCGACGGCTACGCTGGCCTCTCCGGCTGCCTTGAGCAGATAATCGGTCAAAGACGTGGTGGTCGTCTTGCCATTGGTGCCCGTGATGGCAATCCAATTTTGGGGAGACAGGCGATAGGCAAACTCAGGCTCGCCCATAATTTGGGCGGCGTGCTCGCGCCCGGCCTTGAAGAAGGCCGAAAACTCCGAGATGCCCGGGCACGTCACGCACACATCGTAAACGCCCTCAACCTGCTCGGTACCATAGACAAACGATGCGCCGGCAGCCTCAAGCGAACGCGTGGCGTCATTGGGCTCGGAGGTACCGCCGCCATAGACGGTAACGGCGCTCACACGCTCGGGATGTGCCAGCGCCCAGCGGGCAACATCGAGGCCGGACTTGCCCTGACCCAAAACGAGCAGGCTAAAGGAATCTGCAAGAGGCATAAATGACCACTATCCCAACTGGAAGAACAGAGCAAGGCCAACGGCGCCAAAGGCCGCAGCGATAATCCAAAAACGAATAACGACCTTGGTCTCGGCCCAGCCCTTCTTTTCGAAATGATGATGGATGGGCGCCATAAGGAAGACGCGCTTGTGCGTAAAGTGGAAGTAGACGACCTGGATCATGACCGACAGGGTCTCCATGATAAACAGACCGCCGATGATGAGGGAGACGACCTCGGTGTTGGTCATGATGGACGTGCAGGCAAACGCGGCGCCCAGGGCAAGCGAACCGGTGTCGCCCATAAAGATGCTCGCCGGATAGCAGTTGAACCAAAGGAAGCCCAGGCAGGCGCCGGCGCACGCGGTGCAGAAGATGGACAGGTTCACGTCGCCATGCAAAAACGCCATGGCGGCCATGGCGAGCATGGCGATCATGGAAGTGCCGCCGGCAAGGCCGTCCAGGCCGTCGGTCAGGTTCACGGCATTGGAAAGGCCGGCGATCATCAGCCAGCAAAAGACGATGTAGAGCCACGGGAAGGCAAACCCGCCGATGGTAGTCGAAAGAACGCCGAGGTCGATCGTCAGGCCACCGGGAAAACGAATCTCGGGGGCGACGCCGCACCAGTTGACAGCAAGCACCGTAAACGTGACGCAAATGATGGTCAGGCCGATCATCTTGGCGTGAGGCGTCAGGCCGAGCGAGCGCCCGTGCGTGACGGAGGTCAGATCGTCGATCAGGCCCAGTACGCCGGTCGCCAGCGTGGCGAGCAGCACGAGCACGAGCTCGGTGGTGAGCTTGCCCATCAGCAGGCAAGTCAGCGAGATCGCGACGAGGATAACGACACCGCCCATAGTGGGCGTACCCTGCTTAATCAGATGGCGCTTGGGGCCATCGGCACGAACCTGCTGGCCGATACCCTCGACCTTGAGCAGCTTGATCCACCACGGCATGAGCAGCAGCGCAATGGCGGCAGCGATGCCAAGCCCCAAAAAGGCCTGATACGTAGGATACGAGGGATTGCCGAACATGGGCTAGCACACACCTTCCACAAAGCGGTCGAGCTCAACAAAACGGGAACCCTTGACCAGTACAACATCATGATTTTCGAGTGCGCCGCCCATGCGGTCGAGCACCTGCTGATAATTGGAAAACACCTGAATGCGGTCCTCGTCCATGCCCATCATGCGCGCGGCATCGGCCATAAGCTGAGCCAGCTCGCCGCCCACACACACCAGCATGTCGAGCTTCTTGGCGGCGGCATAGGCACCCACGAGTTCATGCATGCGGGGAGCCTCGTCGCCCATCTCGCCCATCTCGCCCAGGACCGCCATGCGCGAGCCTTTGCAGATAAGTGAGCACAGCAGATCGAGGCCGGCAGCCATGGATTCGGCACTGGCGTTATAGGAATCATCGATGATGCGGGCGCCGCTCTTGGCGCGCTTGATCTCCTGACGGTGCCCGGTGATCGTGAGGCCCCTAAAGGCAGCATCGATCTGCTCGGGCGTCACGCCCAGGCGATAGGCAACTGCGGCGGCCTTAACGGCATTTGGGACGGACTGCACGCCGGGGATGGCAAGCATGGTATCGGTCGTCTCACCCTGGCCAAAATCGAGCGTAAAGACCGGACGGCCCTCGTCATCAACACGAATGTCGCGGGCACGGACCTCATCATCGTCCGAGACGCCGGCCAGCATCACATCGATACCAGCAGGCTGGGCGAACGTATCGCGAATGAACGGCGTAAAGTCGTCCTCGCCGCCCAAAACCAGCAGCGGCAAATAGTCGCCGGCGGCGCACATACCCTGGACAATCTCGGCCTTAGCGCGGGCGATGTTCTCGCGGCTGCCCAAAATGCCGATATGAGAGGTACCGATCTTGCTCACGATGGCAAGGTTGGGATTGGCGGACTGGGACAGGCGCTCAATCTCGTGGAAATGGTTCATGCCCATCTCGAGCACCAGAACCTCGGTATCGGCCGGAGCGGAAAGCACCGTGAGCGGCATGCCGATCAGGTTATTGAAATTGCCCTTGGTGGCCCAAACGCGATAGCGCTTGGCGAGCACAGCGGCGAGCACGTCCTTGGTCGTCGTCTTGCCGATGGAACCGGTAATGCCAACGACCAGGCAGCCAAGCTCCAGGCGATACGCGTGCGCCAAACGCAGCAGAAACTCCTCGGGATCATCGGTCAGCAAGATGGCACAGCCCTTGTCCTGTGCCAGCGAGACCAGCTCGGCCTCGGGCTCACGCGTCATCACGACGGCGCCGGCACCCGACTGGACGGCACGGGAAGCAAAATCATTGCCGTCGACGTTTTCACCGGGAAAGGCGACGAAAATCGTCCCTTCCTCGACCTGGCGCGAGTCGATAACGCACCCGCGGCATACCCGATCGGCTTCTCCCGTCACGGTTCGGGCCCCTGTTGCGGCCGCGAGGTTGTTGACGGCGATCTCTATCATTGCAGCTCCCCTGTAAACCTAATAATGCTATCGGCGTATTGTATCCCAGCGCCGCGCATGCGTGGTGCAGGGCATGTGAACACCCCTCATATGGGACAACAAACCACGCCCCAAAGATTGTAACCCCCTACTTCGTGTGCGGGATACCCAGCACGTCGAGCGCGTTGGCCATAATGGACTGGAACGGAACCGCAGCGGCATCTGAGCCGCTCGGCGTTCCGTCGAGCGTGATATAGCACAGCACCTTGGGCGATTGTGCCGGTGCAAAGCCCATAAAGGACGACATGTAGTTCTCCTTGAGGTAGCCGCCGTTCTCGTCGGCACGTTCGGCCGTACCGGTCTTACCCGCCACGTCATAGCCGTCAACCGCGCCGCCAACGCCCGTTCCCTCGGACACAACCGTCTGCATGCACGATGTCACCTGGGATGCGGCGTCCTCCGAAATCGCGCGCTCGCCTTCGCCCCAGTCCTTCTCGTCGCCTTTGCTGGACTTATAGAAGTGCGGGGTCATCATCACGCCGCCGTTGGCGATGCCGCCCACGGCACGTGCGACCTCAATCGGCGAGACAGACAGCGCCTGTCCAAAGCTCATCGATCCCAGCGTGGCGCCGTCATACTGGTCACGCTCCTTGACGATGCCCAGGCTCTCGCCCGGAAAATCGACACCAGAGCTGTGACCGATGCCCCACTTGTCCACATAGGCGGCAAAGTCGTCGGCACCGATCTTGCGCCCCACCAGGACAAATCCCACGTTGGACGAACGGCGCATCATCTCGCGCACATCCATGGTCATGGCGTAGTCGCGCTTGTCGGCATCGGTGACGGTATCGTCGCCCACCTTGATGCTCGCCGGCACCTCAAACGACGTACTCGACCGCACGACACCCAAGTCGAAGCCGGCGCCCGCCACGAGCGTCTTAAAGACCGAGCCGGGCTCGTAGGCGTCGGTGACCAGGCGCAGGTTCATATCCTCGGTCTTGGCGTTCTCCAGATCGGTCTGGTCGTAGGTCGGGTACGAGCAGGCGGCGAGAATTTCACCGGTCGTGGGGTCGGTGACCAAAGCCGAGCCGTTCTTGGCCTTTGTCTTCTCGACAGCCTCTGCCAGGGCATCCTCGGCCGCTCGCTGGATATTGACGTCGAGCGTCGTCACGATGTCAACGCCGTCGACCGCAGCCACCTTTTTATAGGCACCGCCCGCGATATAGCTGCCGTCCCTCGCGCGCTCGCGCACGAGGGAACCGTTCGTGCCGGTCAGAAGCTTGTTGTATTGCTTTTCGAGACCAGTCAAGCCGTCGTTGTCTACATTCACTACACCCAGCACCTGCGATGCCAGATTGCCGTATGGATATACGCGCTTCATGGCCTGCTCAAAAAGCACGCCGGGCAGGTTCTTCTTCTCCAGCGCCGCAGCATCGTCTTCGTCCACCTGGCGCTTGATATACACCCAGGTGCCATCGGACTCGACGAGCTTGCGGCAGGTCTTTTTATCGATTCCAGTTGCCTTGACCAGCGCCGACACCGTCTTGTCAACATCCTCGACAAGCTGCGGGTTCACGGCGATGTTGCGACATTCGACCGACGACGCCAGCACGTTACCGTTGCGGTCGTAGATGGTGCCGCGTTTGGCATAGAGGGTCTGTGCAAGAAGGCGGCGCGCATCGGCACGCTCGCGCAGTTTATCGGCTTCGACAATTTGATAGTCGGCAAGGCGAAAGACGCCCAAGCCCAAACCAAGCCCGATGAAGCCCATGACGGCTTTGCGGCGAGGCAGAGGCGTGCCTGTGAGCCATTCGGTCGACGAACTCTTGCGCGACCTGGTGTTATGCATTTGAGGGCCGTCCGAGCCGCGAAGTCGCGACGCCGGGTCGTTGCCACGGGACTGCCCGGCGTTGTAAGATTGCCGACCCGTTCCTTGATAACCAGAACGTCCCCGCGACGAGGGACGTCCAGAACCGCGGCCCCCATCGGAACCGCGGCGATAGTCATTTGTCATACTCAGCTACCGTCTTGCTACTGAGCGGTCGCGGTCGCGTTGGCGCCCGCGGCTGCATCCTGCGAAAAGTCAAGTGTAACGCTCTCGCTGGGCTCCACCATGCCATAAGCGCCCGCAAGGTCGCGAATGCGCGTGTCGGCGCCATAGACCGAATGCATGACCTCCAGGTCGGAGCTCTCATCGGTCGCCTTTTCGAGCGTGTTGGTAAGCTCGGCGTTGCTGTTGAGCACCTGGGCCGTAACGCCGGCGAGTGCCACGCGGGCGACGCCGATCGTCATGAAGATAGCCGCAATGATGCAAAACGTTTTAAGAACGCTCATGAAAACCGGGCTTACCGCCTGGTTTGCCTGACGGCCCGCGCCCGTGTAGACATCAAAGCGCGGCGTGCGCTGCTCGCGGGGAGCAACGGGGGCCTGCGGTGCCTCACGATAGGCGGGCATGGCGTTCATATCATAGGCGAGTGCTGCGTTTGAGGTGTTATAGCCCATGATATGCCGCCTCCCATCCCGAGTACGTTGGTAGTGTGTTTAAGCTTCGTTTATAGTGCGAGCGGGAGGTCCAATATCGCGCGGACACGCCTACAGGCGCTGCGCCACGCGGATCTTGGCTGATCTCGCCCGAGGGTTGCGCTCAACCTCATCAGGTTGGGCAACCAAGGGTTTGCGGGTGATGACCTTGAGTATCGGCACGTTGCCGCACACGCACACCGGAATTTCCGGCGGACACGTGCACCCCTGGCTCATCTCCTTAAAGTGATTCTTTACGATACGGTCCTCGAGCGAGTGATACGAGATGACGCAGATACGTCCGCCCGGGTTGAGCCACCTGGTGGCGGCGTCAAGCCCTCGTTCGAGCACATCGAGCTCGTGATTGACCTCGATGCGAATGGCCTGGAAACTCTTTTTGGCCGGATGACCACCATGCCGACGAGCGGCAGCCGGTATTCCAGCCTTGATGATCTCGACAAACTGGCCGGTGGTTTCGATCGGTTCTTGCTCGCGGCGGCGCACGATCTCGCGCGCAATCTGCGAGGCGAACTTCTCTTCGCCGTAGACGCGTAGAATCCGGGCGAGGTCGTGTTCGTTATAGGTGTTGATGACCTCAGCTGCGTTTAAGGTGTTGTTACCCGGATCCATCCGCATGTCCAATGGGGCGTCCTCGTTATACGAAAAGCCCCTGCCAGGGATATCGAGTTGCGGTGACGAAACGCCCAAGTCAAACAGGAAGCCATCGACCCCGGGCACCTCGGCCGAGCAAAGCAGCTCGTCCAAGTCGCCGAAGTTGCCCTTCAGCAGCTGGTGCGGTACGCCGGGAACCTCGCGGTCCAGACGGGCGCCAGCGGCCTCGAGGGCCATGTC
>JAIIWC010000085.1 GCA_022745215.1 Collinsella sp.
ATTTGAGACAAGGTGACGTGAAACGAAAGGGCGCTGACCTTCTGGTCGCGCCCTTGAAGTTGAACGTCAGATTGTCCAAATGCGGCCCGCGCAGCGTCGGCAGGTTACGGCGTTTGGTAAAACGCCGTAACTCGACGCCGTAACCCTAAAGCTCCGTTACCTCAACGCTGTTGTAGACCTCGTCCCAGCGATCCATGACCAGGTGGCCGGTCTTGGGATCCATGGCGTTGAGCTTACCGCAGGTATTGGCGGTCTTGAGCACGGTGACGTCGTCGGCACCAGCAGCAATGGCATGCGCAAAACCGGCGATGGTCGAGTCACCGGAACCCGTCGCGTTCACAGCCGCAATCGCGGGCGTCTTGGCGCGGAACGCGCGGCCCTCATGGAAGCCCACCGAACCGGCAGCGCCCATCGAAACGACAACCCAGGGGATACCGGCAAAACGGTCATCGGCGGCAAGCGCCTCGCGCAGGGCATCGACATCATCGGTCGCAAAGGACGTACCCAGCAGGCCGTTAATCTCGGTCAGGTTGGGCTTTACGAGCTCAGGCTTAGCGTCGGACTCCAGCGCGGCCTCCAGCGATGCGCCCGAGGTGTCGAGCAGCACCTTGGCGCCCGCCTCCTCGGCGATCTTGACGAGCTCGGCATAGTAGCCGGCATCGACGCCACGCGGCAGCGAGCCCGAAAGCGTCACGACGTCCGCCTTCGCTGCAAGCTCGGCGAACTTGGCCGTAAAGGCCTCGAGCTCGGCCGGGGCGATCTGCGGGCCGCTCTCCAAAAGCTCGGTCTGATTACCCTCGTGCAGAATATTCAGGCAAATGCGCGTCTCACCGGCGATGGGCACAAAGTCGTTTTTGACGCCATCGGCATCCATAAGTTCGGCCATATAGGCACCCATGTGGCCGCCGAGCAGACCGGTCGCGAGCACGTCGTCGCCCAGCTGCAGCAGCACTCGACTCACGTTGAGGCCCTTGCCGCCAGCGGTCTTTTCGGGCGTCACACGGTTAACATCGTCTATGATCAACTTGTCGAGCTGATAGCGCGTATCAATCGACGGGTTCATGGTAACGGTCAGAATCATGTTGAACTCCTGTTTCCGGGGCACGACACGCGCGGCCCCAAACATACGATAGCTCGTTAAAGGATCTCGATCTCAAAGCCGCAGGTAACGGTCTCCCCCGGCTTGGCCACCAGGCAGCCGCGCTTGTGCTCCAGAATATCGTCCTCGTCGGAGCAGGTGGACAGGCCGCCCCACGGTTCCACGGCCACAAAGTCGCCCTCGGGCTTGCTCCACACAATCAGGTACGGCATATCGGGGAACGTCAGGCGCACGCCCTTGTCCTCGGTCTTCTTGGTCAGCGTAACCACGCGGCTCTCGAGCACGTCGAAGATGGTCTCCGCGAAGTCAAAGAGTTCGTGGGTCAGCGGCAGGTTCTGGCCGATCATGGGGTTCTTGCTGCGATGCTCAACATCAATCAGGCCCGTCGAGGGAACGGCAGTACAGAGCTCGGCGGCCTCGCGCTGCTCAAAACGGAGCTCGTAGTCGTCATAGGACTCGCCCTCGTCAAGCGGGCACTTAAAGCCAGGGTGACCGCCCACAAAGAACGGCATGTCCTCGGTGCCCTCATTGGTCACCTCGTACGACACGGCCACCTTCTCCGCATCGATCGTGTAACGAGCAACGATCTTAAACGGATACGGGTACTGCTCGAGCAGCTCGGCATGGTCGGCAGAGCTTAGGCTCAGCGCGACCATGTTGTCGCCCTGCTCCTCGAGCTTCCACTCCTGTTTGCGAGCAAAGCCGTGACGGGCAAGCTTGACCTCGCGGCCGCCCATGGTCATCGCGCGACCGTCACGAAGGCCGCCGCAGATCGGGAAACAAATGGGTGCCTGGCCCGACCACACCGCCGGGTCGCCCTGCCACAGGTACTCACGGCCGTTGGCCACAATTGAGGTGAACGAGCCGCCCGCCGTGCTCAGTGCTACGCGGATAGAACCGTTATCAAGAACAAACTCCATAGGAGCCTTCCCTTTCTTACGACAGCCCGCCAAGTCAGTGGGGCTGATAGCAAACCGGCCCGCGCCCCATCACAGAAACGCGAGCCGTCAATTGAAAAGCTGCAAATCGCCAAGTACAGCCAAGAGCGAAGCACTCAAGCCAAGCAAGCAAACGTGTTATCGGAGCAGCTCGCCGTACCAGAACACTTCGCAACAACAGGGGCGATCTCACAGGTCACTCAAACGTCAGCGAGCG
Source organism: Collinsella sp. (assembly GCA_022745215.1). Lineage (GTDB taxonomy): Bacteria > Actinomycetota > Coriobacteriia > Coriobacteriales > Coriobacteriaceae > Collinsella. The sequence continues at coordinate 2,255 of JAIIWC010000085.1, forward strand.
GCGCTCAGGTGCCCCAGGTCGCCGCGAAAGAGGAGCGACGCGTACTTCATGTACGCGAGCGACGGTTTGAGCGGCGAGATGGGATGCCTGGGCGGCGCGCAGCGTCGACCCGTTACGCGGTTTGGTAAACCGCGTAACCTCCTTAGTCGTGGTATTCGCCGCGGTCCCACTTCTCGAGGAACTCATCAAAGAAGTGCGGGTCGGCCTGGGCCTCGGCGTCGGCCTTGTTGCAGGCATCGATCTTGGCGATCAGGGCGTCGTGCTCGGGAGTCTGCTCGTAGGGCTCCTCCAGGAAGGCAAGCATGATGTCGGCCATCAGGAACTCGCCGGTAATCTTGCCGCCAAAGCCCACGATGTTGGCGTTGAGCTCGCGGCGGGCATACAGGGCAGAGGTCATGTCGCGGACCAGGGCGCAGCGAGCGCCGGGAACCTTGTTGACAGCGTTGGTGATGCCAATGCCGGTGCCGCACAGAGCCACACCAAAGTCGGCCTTGCCGCTGGCAACGGCCTCGCCCACGGCCTTACCGTAGATGGGATAGTGCGTACGGCTGTGGCTGTAGGTGCCGCAGTCGAGCACCTTGTAGCCGGCCTGCTCAAGACGGTCGGCGAGATAGATCTTCTCGTCCGTAACGATATGGTCGCAACCGATTGCGATGGTCTTCTTCATCAGAACGTCCTTTCGTCTGAATTCACAAGTTGAGATAGAAGTTCGAGTTCTCGGTGGCTCTCGTTAGGCCATCTTGTTGAGCATGTCGACACGAATCTGGTGACGACCGCCGGCGTACTGGGCGCGCAGGAACTCGCGAGCGATCTTCTTGGCGACCTCGGTGCCAACGACGCCCGGGCCCATGGTGACCATGCGCGAACCGTTGTGCTCGCGGGTCATGTAGGCAGAGCGCTCGTCGGAAATGTTGGCGACGACCATGCCCTTCATCTTGACGGCGGCCATATAGGAACCGACGCCGTACTTATCGAATGCGAAGCCCTGGGAATCCTTGTGCTCCAGCAGGTCCTTGGCAACGGCGGTCGCAGAGTCGACAAAGTCCGCGGCAGGGGTCTCGGAATAGTCGACGACCTCGTGACCGTCGGTGATGAGCATCTCCTTGATGGACTCCTTCATCGACATACCGTCGGCATCGGAAGCGATTACAACCCTCATGACATCCTCCTTGAGAGATACGCAGGTGCGTAGTTTCTGTTTGGAAGTGTTGAATCGCGTTCAGGTCCGGGCATCTGAATGTGCGGTTCTTCACTGTTCATGTTTATTTGAACACATTCGAACAGCAACTGCAACAACTATTTGTTTGTCTTTGTTCTTTTTTGAACAATTACCGTTCACGAATGATTGCTGACCGTTTGGGGTCGGCGCGGACGTAGCGACCATGTGTTCAACAAACAAAAGGGCGGCCGAGAACGCGTCTCGGCCGCCCTTCTTACGGTTGATCTTCCAAAGATCGCTTTGCCGCCTACTCAGACTGTCCGCTCTTCTTGGCATGTTTGGACGGAGTACTCAGAAAACGGCCCGTCAAATAGCTCGCTGGACCGGAAATATCGATTCCCAGCAACGTGTGCCCCAGCCACAGAAACGCTGCGAGCACCAGTAACGGGATGACGCAAGAGGTCACGATCATCACGATGACGCCTTCGATGAGGTCGGTCACCTGCTGCACGATCTCGTCGGTCATCTGCTTGGCACCACTGGTCACCGACGTGACGAGACCCGAGGCACCGTCGGCAAGCTGCTCAAGCACGTTCTTGGACTCTGTGGACTCGGCCTTTTTCTTGCTTGCTTTGGAGCTGTCGCTATCTGCCGTACCCGCAGCGTCGGCCGCCTTTTGCTCCGCCGCTTCGATGCTCACTCGATACGTTTCGTCGACCTTTTGCGACACCCATACGCTTGCAGGCACCAACGCCATGCCGATCATGGCAACCACCAGCACGCGAGTTGCCACGCGACGGATGACCGTGCTCGTGCTCCAGCGCCCGTGAATGCCGAGCGACACCGCAAAGAGCACCAACGCAAGCGGGATTAAGATGCCCAAGCCAACCGACCACAAAATCGTGAGCAAATATTTTTCCAGGTATAGCACGGCAAGCACGATACCAAGGTTGCCTGAAAGCTGCGCGAGCTGCTCGGCAACCGGCGTCCCCGTATCACCCGGCAGCGCGGTAATGCCCGCAGACAGCGCCACGCACGAGGTCGTGAGCGCCAAAACATTGCCCTTCTTTTGATCGATGACCTCGATGGTGGAGTCCCAAGTCTTGGTATCGGCAAAATGCGGGCGCGCGACAAAGCCCGAAAGGAGCGCCAGCACCACGAGCGCGATGATCAAGCCGATCTGTAGCTTTTTGTTTGCGCACACGACATCGGACAGGCTGGGCTGCAGCTCGGTTACCGTCGTATGCTCGGTTATCTGGACAGGACGCCCATGAGCCATCTCGTGCGCGTCTCTTTTTTGTATTGACCCGTTATCCGGCATTTGGATACCTCCTCATTCCGGCCTGTATTGCGGTGGAAAGTATACCCACCCATCGAAAAACCGAACGGCAGGAGGCGCAACAGGCTGCTGCATGACCCGCCCGCCATGAAATGGGCCCATCTACTACGTTTAACCGCCCATCCCCGACCATGCCACAAAGCGAAAAAACAAAACCGACGCTCCTATAAGTTGTCAAGAGGCAGTTTGCGGGAGCGTTCTCTCCAATTCGCACAGGAGCTCGTAATACCTCCTCTCCAGTTTCGTCGA
>JAIIWC010000021.1 GCA_022745215.1 Collinsella sp.
TGCCATACGCTCTCAATCTCTAATATGCTCTTTCGTGCTTATTTGCGCAGACGATGATACTCCTAATGCAGCCAGCCGGCGCTTAGGGACGTTCCTTTTCTGTCGGCAGCTGGGGACACTCCTTGTCTCTTCTATGACTAGGTGGGGAAGGCGTGCGACAATGGTGGGCGTTGTGTTGTTCGCGCTAAGGAGTTGCCATGTTGTTGTGTCCCGTTTGCCATGAACCGTTGGTGGACGACGAGCGCGGTGCTGCATGCACGGGCGGACACCGTTTTGACCGTGCGCGCGAGGGCTATCTATATCTGCTGCGCTCGTCCAAGAGTGGCGACTCCATGGGCGATCCCAAGTCGCAAGCGCGCAGCCGTCGTGACTTTCTGAACCGTGGATACTACGCGCCGTTGCGCGACGCAATGGTCGAGCTGGTGCGCGAGCGGGCGACTGGGCGTGCTGCGTCTGCGAACGGTCCTATGACCTTGCTCGACATTTGCTGTGGCGAGGGCTACTACACCAGCGCCATGGGCGCGGTATCGGGCGTAGATGCTTACGGGTTCGACTTGGGCAAGGAGATGGTGCGCCTGGCTGCCAAGCGCGGCGATGCGACCTACTTCGTGGCCAACATGAAGGACATCCCCGTGGCGGACGGCGCCTTCGATATGGTGACCGAGCTCTTCGCTCCCTTTAACGAGCGTGAGTTTGCCCGCGTGCTGGCGCCCGAGGGCTCGCTCTACACCGTGGTGCCGGGTGCTCGGCATCTGTTTGGCCTCAAGGAGGTGCTCTACGACACGCCATATCTCAACGACGAAAAGCTGCCACAGACCACCGAGCTTAAACTGGTCGGAACGCAGCGGGTGACAGCTTCCATCACCCTCCAGACCCAGGCTGACATCGAGGCGGTGTTCCAGATGACGCCCTACTACTACCGCACGCGCCCCGCCGACAAAGAGCGCCTGGCAAACCTCGATACCCTTCAGACCGATATCGACTTTATCATCGCCGAGTACCGCCACTAACCTACCAAAAAGGGACAGGTTTATTTTGGCAGGTTTTATCTGGGCAAACGTAAAGGGCCGACCGCGGAGATGCGCGATCGGCCCTTTTTAGTTGCTTGGCTGCAGGGAACTGTGGGGGCAGGTGCCTACAGACGATCCTTGTTCTCGGCCTTAACGTCGTGTGCCTGCTGAACAAAGAACAGGTCGTACACCACGATGACAAAGGCGCCATAGTTTATGGCGTCGCCGCCAAACGCGGGAAGCGTGAGCACCGCCTGGGCAAGCGTGGCGACTGCAGCAACGATACCGAGCTTAAACGCGCCGTCAACCTGCGAAGGCTTGTTGGCACCCTTGATGCCCGCAACGCCTGCGGCGAGATCGATGAGGCCCTTGGCGATAATCACGGCCGCGGCGAGCATGGCGTTCGATCCGTAGGTGGACTCGAGCTTGCCGGTCGCGATGCCGGCGATTCCAATGACGAGACTGGCGATGCCCAGAACAAAATAAATCAGGGCAAGGATTTTGAGAGTCTTGCGAGTGAAGCTCATGGCTGGTCCTTTCGATACGAGTACGCCAACCTGGCGCACCCTTTGTGCTGCACATATGGTGAAGCACATTGTAGTTCAACGCGGCGATGCATGCGCCTGAAAGCGACTCTTGCCTGTGCGGCCCAACCTTTCAAAAAGGAAAGCTGGGCGTAAGCAAAATCGATGGCAGCGTATGCGCGGCGCTGCGATGATGGGGCCATGGCAAGAGCTGGACCGAAGGAGGGGCCATGATGTACGGGGCCAAGCAAGTGCGCGAGCCGCGTTCGTTAGGAAGGCGTATGGGCGATTCCGTGATCGCTGCCGTGTGCACGGGATTGATGGCGGTGCTTTGCATTGGGATGCTGTGGACCATGTCGCATGTGGGACAATAACGGACGGTTGGGTGCTGGCATAAACGGCGCTCACGTATTCGTTTTGCTTGTTAAGGAGTGTCCATGGGCGTCGTCGATCCCTTTTCTGTTGCTCGGGCCGCGGGGCTTGAGCTGACCGGGAAGTCCGAGGGCCTCACGCTCACCGACGGCACGATGGAGCTGCGTGCCGATTTTGGCCGCATGCTTCCGCGGCTCAAGCAGGGTCGTCTGCAGCAGGAGCTGCTGGTGAAGGCCGCGCGCGCGAAAGGCGTTGAGCATCCGTGGGCAGTCGATGCCACGGCAGGTTTTGGCGAGGATTCGCTGCTGCTGGCGGCCGCGGGCTTTACCGTCGATCTGTATGAACAGGATTGCGTGATCGCGGCGCTCCTCAAGGATGCTTTGGATCGCGCGGCAGATGATCCGGCGCTTGCGGCTGCCGTGGCGCGCATGCGCTTACATGCGGGCGAGGATAGCATTGCCGGCCTTCGCCATACAGCCGAGCTGATCGGGCAGGGCGAGCTCACCGCTCCCGACGTGGTGTATCTGGACCCCATGTTTCCCGAGCGCACCAAGAGCGCGGCGGTGAAAAAGAAGTTTCAACTTTTGCACCATCTGGAGCAGCCGTGCGCCGACGAGGAGACGCTGGTCGAAGCTGCGCTTGCGGTGCACCCGCGCAAGGTCGTTATCAAGCGACCGGTGAAGGGGCCGCTGCTTGCCGGCGTTAAGCCGAGCTATCAGCTTGTGGGCAAGGCCGTTCGTTACGATGTTTTGGTGCCGCCGCGCCCGTAGCTTGTGCACGATGGCTGGCGCTTCGCCAGCGCCGTGCCGATGCGGGGTCTATTTCCAAGGGTGCGACGTCAGGTGCCAGCCGCCGCAGTATTCGCATTTGTAGCAGGCCAAACCACGCCGTCCGCGGTTTTCGCAGTCGGCCATAACGGCCTCGGCTTCGGCGCGTGTGTCGTAACGGTTTTTGCGTTCGCACGACTTGTAGCGCCAGGCTTCATCGCGCTCGGCGTCTAGTGCGTCGCGGCGCTCGTCCTCGCGCGCAAACAGGTCGCCCATATCGCCGCCGGTGGCAGCGCCCAAAAACTCGCTTTTGGCTTTTGACCAGGCGGCTCGCTTTTTGCTCCCCATCTGCTTCGCGCTCCTCTCCAAACGTTGGTATCATTGCTCAATCAAAGTGATACCAATAAACGTGAGGTCGCCGCGTGATGATCAGAAAAACCCTCGATACCGACATTCCCGCCGTCATGGCTATCTATGACGCGGCCCGCGCCTTTATGCGCGCACATGGCAACGCCACGCAGTGGCCCGAGGGCACGCCTTCGGCCGAGCAGCTGGCTGCCGATATTGCCGCTGATGGCAGTTACGTGTGCGAAGTCGACGGTCGCGTGGTGGCGACGTTTGCCCTTTTGCCGGGGCCGGACGAGTGCTATGACGTCATTGAGGACGGGCAATGGCGTAGCGACACTCCGTATGCCGTACTGCACCGAGTGGCGTCCGACGGCACCGTGCACGGTATCGCGGCTGCGATGTTTGCCTTTGCCAAGGAACGCGCTGACCATCTGCGTATCGACACGCACGAGGACAACTTGCCCATGCAGGGCGCCATCGCCAAGGCCGGGTTTAAGCGCGCCGGTATCGTATATGTGTCGGACGGTACGCCGCGCGTCGCGTTTGATTGGCTGCGCGAGGCGTAGGAGCCAAGGCACGTATCATCACCCAGCTCAAATAAAAAATGGCCTCGAGTGGGGCCATTTTTGTTAAAACGCGTCGTTGTGGGGCTCGCGTTGTTACCGCCCAGATGAGTCCGGGCGGACAAAAAGGGGAGGTGCCGGCTTTCGCAAGGCGCGAACCTACGAAAATCGCCGCGCGGCAACGCAGGGCGATGAGCTCGGTCGGGGGATAGGGCCCGCTTCGCCCGCCGGCCCGTAAATTGTATCATCCAGTGTGGAACGAGGATGCCCGTTGCCGCGTGCGATGGGCTTGTAATAAGAGGAGAGCCATGTCGAAGCAAGCGGTCGTTGGAATCTTGGCACATGTCGATGCCGGCAAGACCACGCTGGCCGAGGCTATGCTGTTCAACGCGGGCCGCATTCGCAAACGCGGCCGTGTGGACGATGGCGATTCGCACCTGGACACGAACGCGATCGAGCGCGAGCGCGGCATTACGATCTTCTCGTCGCAGGCCGTGCTCGACCACGGCGATGCCCACGTCATGCTCGTGGATGCACCCGGCCACGTCGATTTTTCTGCCGAGGCGGAGCGCACGCTGCGCGCGCTCGACTACGCGATTTTAGTTGTGGGCGCCAACGATGGCGTGCAGGGGCACACCGAAACCCTGTGGCGCCTGCTTGCGCGCTATGACATCCCGACGTTCATCTTTGTCAACAAGATCGATTTGGAGAATCCCGGCCGCGATGTTTTGCTGGCACAGCTGGGGCAGCGTCTTTCCGAAGGCTGCCTAGATGCCAACGAGCTGCTGGCGGGTGGTGCCGTTCAGGAGGATGCTGCTGCGTTGGACGAGGCGGCACTCGAGGAGTTTCTTGAAGCGGGTGAGCTTTCCGTCGCAACGCTGTCACGCATGGTTGCCGAGCGCAAGCTTTTTCCCTGCTTTGCCGGCTCGGCGCTCAAGGACCAAGGCGTGGACGAGTTGCTGGATGGCATATGCGCGCTGATGCGTGAACAGGCGTGGCCCCCGGAGTTCTCCGCGCGCGTCTATCGCGTCAGCCGCGGGGATCGCGGCGAGCGTTTGGCTTGGGTTAAAGTGACCGGCGGCACGCTGCACGCTAAGCAGGTGATTGGCGGACGTTCCGGTGCCGAGGCATGGGAGCAGAAGGTCGATCAAGTTCGCATCTATAACGGCGAGAAGTATGAGCTTGCGCAAGAAGTTGCTGCTGGCGGTATTTGCGCCGTGACGGGTCTTGCGCACGTTCGCCCAGGGGACGCCCTGGGCACGGAGCCCGCGGGCGATGCGCCCGTCATCGCTCCGGTCCTCACCTATACGGTGCTGCCGGGCGAACACGACGTTCATGCGGTGTTTAAAGCGCTGAGTGAGTTGGCGGACGAAGATCCCATGCTCGGCGTAAGCTGGAATACGCATCTTGAGCAGATTCACCTGCAGTTGATGGGCGCCGTGCAGCTCGAGGTCGTGCAGCGGGTGTTGGCCGATCGCTTTGGCCTTTCGGTTGCGTTTGAGCCCGGCGGCATTCTCTACAAGGAGACTATTTCGCGGCCGGTCGAGGGCGTGGGCCACTTTGAGCCGCTGCGTCACTATGCCGAGGTGCATCTGCGCCTGGAGCCGTTGCCGGCGGGTTCGGGTGTGCAGTTTGGCACCGTGACCTCGACCGACGAGCTCGATCTTAACTGGCAGCGTTTGGCACTCACCAACGCTATGGAGCGCGACCACCTGGGCGTGCTGACGGGCTCGCCCATCACCGATGTGCGCATTACGCTCACGGGCGGCCGCGCGCATGCCAAACACACCGAGGGCGGCGATTTTCGCCAGGCCACGTATCGCGCGATTCGCCAGGGTTTTATGCAGGCGCGCGAGGTCGGCGCAGACGTGTTGCTGGAGCCGTGGTACCACTTTGAGCTCGAGGTGCCGGGGGAGTGCGTGGGCCGGGCGTTGTCAGATGCCACACGCATGGGTGCCGAGTACGAGCCGCCGACGATGGCGGGAGACCGAGCGAAGCTTGTGGGTCGCGTGCCGGCATCCGAGGTGCAGGATTACGCGCTGGAGGTGGCTGCCTACACGAGCGGGCGCGGTCATCTGTACCTGGAGTTCGCCGGTTATGCGGCTTGCCATGATGCCGAGCGCGTAATCGAGACGGCCGCCTATGAGCCCGAGGCCGATCTGCCCAACACACCCGACTCGGTCTTTTGCTCTCATGGCGCCGGCTACACGGTCAAATGGTATGACGTGCCCGCCGCAGCGCACGTAAAGATCGATCCCGCCACCTTCCGTCCCTGGCGAGCAGCAGACGCCGAGTTTTTCGGCCACATGTGACAAAGGGACAGCCCCTTTGTCACATGCTATTGGTATAACTCAGTATAAGTTGGTATAACTGTTACCAGGGTTTGCCAATCCGAGGAGGCCGATATGAATCCAAATCCCTTTAAGCCCACAGCTGGTAAGCGGCCTCCGATACTCATCGGTCGCGAGTCGGTCATCGAAGATTTCGAGGAAGGGCTCGACAACGGCGCCGGAGCGCCGGGTAGGCTCATGCTCATTACGGGAAACCGCGGCTGCGGCAAGACGGTTCTCCTGAGGGAGCTGCAACGTCTAGCCAATGAGCACGGATGGGCGGTTGTCTCCGATTCCGCTTCGCTTGGCTTATGCGACCGCTTGGCCGACGCGCTTCGCTCGAATAAACCCGTTGTGACGTCAATGGAGTTCGGTCCCTCGTTTGGCCGGATGTCGGTCGAGGCGGCGCGGGCAAAGGGTGAGACGTTGCGGGGGCTGGTCAACGAGCGCCTCAAGAAGCTCGGTCCAGGCAAGGGCATACTGTTTGCGATTGACGAGGCGCAATCTGCGTCTATCGAGGAGCTGGCGGCTCTTGCCGTTCTCTATCAGCAGGTGCTCGGAGACCAGGATGCCACGGGCTTGTCCGATAGCGACCAGCGCGGTCTTGCGCTGGTGTTCGCCGGCTTACCCAGTATGGTTGACGATCTGCTCGAAGAGCCGAGCGTGACGTTTTTGCGGCGTGCCCAGCAGCGTACGCTGGGGGCGATATCTTTGCCCAAGGTGCGCGATTCATATGTCCAGACGGTCAAAGACGCCGGTCTTTACGTTGACGCGGAGACAGCGGACCTTGCGGCACACAAGAGCATGGGGCATCCCTATATGGTTCAGCTGGTGGGCTATTACATGTGGCGCTCTGCTGTCCGGCGTGGCTCGCAGGTCATTGAAAGGCACGATGTCGAGGATGGGCATGCGGATGCCGTCTCCGAGTTCTACGAAGCGGTTGACGCGCCTCTGTATTACGGGCTGCGCAGTCCACAGCGCCTTTTTATCGAGGCCATGGCGGTTGACGAGGGCAAACCGACTCGCATGGCGGATATCATTGAGCGCTGCGATCGCACCCAGAGCTGGGCGAGCAAATATCGCGCAAGCCTGATTCGCGAGCGCGTCATCGAGGCTGCCGGATACGGCCTCGTCCGATTTACCGTGCCCATGCTGGGCGCGTACATTCGCGATCGCGTTTTATGGCATGAGTAATGTGAAAAGGGATGGTCCCTTTGTCATATCGATAGATGTGAGGTCAAAACATGGTGATTCAAACTGAGCGATTGACGCTCCGTCCGTGGCGCGAGACGGATGCGGAGAGCCTGTTTACATATGCGAGCGACCCGGATGTGGGGCCGGCTGCGGGCTGGCCGCCACATCGAAGTGTTGAGGAGAGCAGGGAGATCATTCGAACGGTCTTTACGGCGCCCCACACCTTTGCTGTTTGCCTTGCCGCGACAGACGAGCCTGTGGGCAGCATCGGGCTCATGCCGCCTCGTTGCGAGTCGAGCGATCGGAGCGCTGAACTCGAACTCGAGGTGGGGTATTGGGTCGCAAAGCCGTTCTGGGGCCGAGGCTTTGCTCCCGAAGCGGTGCGAGCCATGCAGCGTTATGCGTTCGAAACGCTTGGCTGCAAGGCACTTTGGTGCGGATACTACGAGGGCAATAGCAAGTCATTACGCGTTCAGCAAAAGTGTGGATTTGCGCCGCATCACGTTGAGCGCGACGTGCCCTGCGAGCTTATGGGCGATGTGCGTACCGAGTGCTTTACGTATTTGACCTGCGAAGACTGGCGCAGGCAGGCGGAAGGGGAACGATGACGGTGTCGCAACAACCAAGTGCTATCGAGGTGCGCGGTGCACGTGTCCACAACCTCAAGGACATCGATATTGATATCCCGCTGGGAAAGCTCGTGGGTATTGCCGGCGTATCGGGTTCGGGCAAGAGTTCGCTGGCGCTGGGGGTTCTTTATGCCGAGGGCTCGCGTCGCTACTTGGAAGCGCTCAGCACCTATACTCGCCGTCGCCTGACACTGGCCGAGCACGCCCAGGTGGATGAGGTGCTGCACGTGCCGGCGGCGCTCGCATTGCATCAGCGCCCCAGTGTGCCGGGCGTGCGCTCGACCTTTGGTACCATGACCGAGCTCAACAACAGCCTGCGTCTGCTCTTTAGCCGTTGCGCCCATCACGTGTGCCCGCATTGTGGGGCGCGCGTGGAGCCGAGCCTTAACGTGGCCGCGGGTCTGACGCTTACGTGTCCCGCATGCGGCCGCGAGTTCTACGCGCCGAGTGCCGAGGATTTGGCTTTCAATAGCGGCGGCGCGTGTCCCACCTGCGGCGGCACCGGTGTCATGCGCGAGGTGGACGAGGCGAGCCTGGTGCCCGACGAGTCAAAGACCATCAACGAAGGCGCAGTGCTTCCCTGGGGCACGCTCATGTGGGACCTGATGAAGCAGGTGGCCGGCGAGATGGGTGTGCGCACCGACGTGCCGTTTAACCAGCTCACACCTCAAGAGCGCGACATCGTGTTCCATGGTCCGGCGGTTAAGAAGCACATTCTCTACGTTCCCAAAAACGGCGAGGGCGCCACGCCGCTCGACTTCACCTATTACAACGCCGTCTATACCGTTGAGAATGCGCTCGCCAAAGTTAAGGACGATAAGGGCTTAAAACGCGTTGCGCGCTTTTTGCGCGAGGGAGCATGCCGCGATTGCGGCGGCACGCGTCTCTCCGAGGCTGCGCGCCAGCCCCAGGTGCGCGGTATCAATTTGGCGCAGGCGGCTGCCATGACGTTGGGCGAGGCGATTGAGTGGGTGCGCGGCGTGCCCGCATCCGTGCCGACCGAGATGCGGCCCATGGCAACGGATATCTGCGATTCGTTTTTGAGCACGGCCCGTCGTCTGGTCGACCTGGGTCTCGATTACCTTTCGCTCGATCGCGCAGGCGCCACGCTCTCCACGGGTGAGCGCCAGCGTGTGCAGCTCGCCCGCGTGGTGCGCAACCGATCGACGGGCGTGCTTTATGTGCTGGACGAGCCTTCGATTGGCTTGCATCCTGCCAATGTCGACGGCTTGGTGGGCGTAATGCGCGATCTGGTGGATGACGGCAACACCGTGGTCGTTGTCGACCACGATACACGCGTTCTGGCGGAAGCTGACTATCTGGTCGAGATGGGCCCCGTTGCCGGAGCAGGCGGCGGTAATGTGATCGCCGCTGGTACGGTGGACGAGGTCGAGCAATCGCAGGGCAGCCGCATCGCACCGTTTTTGCGCGCAGACCCCAAGCGCTTGCGGCCGCAGGTGGCTGACGACGAAATGTTCGACCGGGGCCATATCCGCATGGCGACAGATGCCATCCATACCGTCAAGCCGCTTGAAGTCGATATCCCGCGCGGTCGCTTGGTCGCGGTGACGGGCGTTTCGGGTTCGGGTAAGACGACGTTGGTGCTCGAGACGCTCATTCCGGCACTCAAGGCGCAGACAGCCGGCGAGCGCCTGCCGGGGCACGTGCGTTGGGTCGATGCCGAGGGCATTGCCCGTGCAAATCTGATTGACGCTACGCCCATCGGCGCAAACGTACGCTCGACGGTGGCAACTTATGCCGACATCCATGACGAGCTGCGTCGCGCCTTCGCCCGTACGCCCGAGTCTAAGGCGGCGGGATACAAGGCGGGCGCCTTTAGCTACAACACCGGCGCCTTGCGCTGCCCTACGTGCGATGGCACGGGTTCGATATCGCTCGACGTGCAGTTTTTGCCCGATGTCGAGATCGTCTGCCCCGCATGCCGCGGCTCTCGCTATGCAGACGCGGCTTCGCATATCCATCGCGAGGGCAAGGACGGGAGTCTGCTTACGTTGCCGCAGCTCATGGACATGAGTGTGGACGAGGCCCTCGACGCCACGCTGGGACTCAAAAAGGTACAGGCGCGCTTGCAGACCTTGCACGACCTGGGCTTGGGCTATCTCACCCTGGGTGAGCCCACACCGGCGCTCTCGGGCGGTGAGGCTCAGCGTCTTAAGCTTGCGAGCGAGATGGGTCGCGTGCAGGATGATGCCGTGTTCGTGTTCGACGAGCCCACGATCGGCCTTCATCCGCTCGATGTTCAGGTGTTGCTGAGTGTGTTTGACGGCCTCGTTGCCAAGGGTGCTACAGTTGTCGTGATCGAGCACGACCTCGACCTTATCCGTAATGCCGATTACGTGATCGACATGGGCCCAGGTGGTGGCGATGCGGGCGGGCAAATCGTCTGCGCCGGCACGCCGGCAGACATCGCGGCCTGCCCCGCAAGCATCACCGGCCGCTACCTATAAGCGGATGTGAAAAAGGGGCAATCCCTTTGTCACATTCCCGGAAAGCCTGTTTGGCGCAGGGCCTCGTAGAGGACGATGGCAGCGCTGTTGGAGAGGTTGAGTGCGCTGATGCGGTAGTCGTCCGGGTCGACGAAGTTGCCGCAGATATCCTGCCGAAGGATGGCTTCGTGGTCGTCCTCGGTATGCCCGAGCGATTCCTCGTGGGCTTCCCATGCCTCGGCGTTGTCAAGCGAATCGCAATCGCGCAGCATCGGGATGCGCTCGCAGCGCTCGGGCGCCGCGGCGAGCAGCTCCTCGGGAATGCCCGAGCTCTCGCTGCCAAAGACCAGGTAGTCGCCATCGCGGTAGGTACTCTGCGCATAGGTTCGGCGCGCCTTTTTGGTCAGCAGATGCAGGCGCTCGTCGGCGGGGGAGAGGCCGTTGCGCGCAAGGAAATCCTCCCAGCCGGCATAGGTCGTCACGTCCAAGTTTTGCCAGTAGCCCAGACCGGCGCGACGTACCGTCTTGTCATCGAGCGAAAAGCCCAGTGGCTCCACCAGATGCAGATGGGCGCCGGTGACCACGCAGGTACGGCCGATATTGCCCGTATTGGCCGGAATCTCGGGTGCATACAGCACGATATTGAACATGAATCTCCTTGGCTCAGAACGAAAAACCACCACGAAGGGTACCTTCGTGGTGGTTAGGCGGTTACGTGGGCGGAAAAATGCCCGCTTGGATAAACCTAGGCGCGGTGCCAGTCGGTCAGGCAGGCATCGAGGGAGGCGATGAGCGCATCCTTGTCCATGTGACGGCCGATGATGCACAGGCTCGTCATGCGGTCGCCCGTCTCGTCGTCCCAAATCTGCATGATTTCGGGGTTCTCGTCGATGATCTTCTGCTTCTCGCCCTCGGGCGCCGAGTCGACAAACAGACCGTTCTCCATCAGGCGCATCTGGTGGCCGGCCTGTTCGAACATGTAGCACATGTCGGGATCGCCGGTCTGCCACAGCGGACCCTTGACGCGAATGACCTCGTCGGGCCACTCCTGCTCAACAAAATCGGTGAACTTCTGCAGGTCAAACGGCTTACGGCGCGAGTACACAAAGGTCTCGATGTCGTACTCGAGCACCTCAGGGTCGTCGTGCTCCTCGGGATGCTCCATGGCCTCGATCCAGGCGGCGGAGTTGTAGGCGCGCATAAAGTCGAAGCGGTCGGTATCGAGCAGCTCCTCCATGGGGACCTCGCCGTTTTGAGCCTCGACGATCACGGCGTCCTTCTGCAGGCTGCGCACGATGGCCTTGAGCTCGGCGATCTGCTCAGGCGTCACGGTATCGGTCTTGTTGAGGATCAGCGTGGAGCAGAACTCGATCTGCTGGATGAGCAGGCTTTCGATGTCGTCCTCGTCGATATCCTCGGCCAGCAGGTCGCGACCGCCGTTGAACTCGTCGTACATGCGGGCGCAGTCGACCACAGCCACGATGTTGTCGAGCGCAAGCTTGGGCTCGCCGCCCACCTTGGCCTCGTCGCAGAAGCTCGAGATGGTGTAGGCGATGGGGATGGGCTCGCAAATGCCCGAGGCCTCGATGATGATGTAATCGAAGTCGCCCGAATCGGCAATGCCCTGCAGCTGGTTGGCCAGGTCGTCCGAAAGCGTGCAGCAGATGCAGCCGTTGGTGAGCGGGATGAGGTCGTCGGTCTCGGAAAGGCCGCCGTCGGCGATAAGGTTGGCGTCGACGTTGATCTCGCCGATATCGTTGACGATCACGGCGGCGCGGATGCCGCCGTCGTTAGCGAGGATGTGGTTGAGCAGCGTGGTCTTGCCGGCACCGAGGTATCCGGTAAGCATGATGATCTTCACGGGTTTGTTGGGCATGTGCCCTCCTTTGTTAGACATGGCTTACAGTTGAATCTTATGCCAAACGCCTGCTCTTATACCCACGCGCCGGCAAATAACACAGGCTACTCCCAGGCTCCCCATACATCGGGGCAATAACCGACGGTGGCCTTTTTGCCGTTACGCACGATGGGCTCGGCTAGAACCTGCTGGTTCTCGAGCAGCTTGTCGAAGCGCTGGCTGGGGGTAAGGTGCTGGATGAGCGCGAGCGTCTCTTCGTCCTTGGCTTTGGGGTTGAGCAGCTTGTCGATGCCGCCGACCGCCTGCATCACGCTCGTGAGCTCGCCCTTGCTCATCTCCTTTTCCTTAAGGTCAATAAACTGCACCTTAATGCGACGCTCCTTAAAATAGCGCTGGGCCTTCTTAGTGTCGAAGGACTTTTTGGTGCCGAAGATTTGCACGTTCATATCTATGTTCCGCCGTTCTAACGAACGGCGGTCACCTCGACGCTGCAAAGCCATCTGATGGGCAATCTGCCTTTCAATCGTCGGGCGCGGGCAAAAGCCCAGCGCCCTCCTCTTTCAAGGCACCTTGCCTCATCAGCTGGCTTTTCGCTCACATTGATAGAACTTCGAGGTGACCACCGCTGGACTTATCGAATGAAGTTGGTGCGCTCGCGATCGGCTTCGGGGGCTTCGATGCCGGCGGCCTGTCCTGCCTCGATGCAGCGCAGGAGCCATGCCGTGTTTTTGCCGATGTTTCGCATGGTAGCAAGGCCCTCGGCGTCCTGGGCGGCCTCGCCCGGCATGGCGCCAAAGACGTTGTTCCAATAGGTGGAGGCGACCACGGGCATCTGGTTGATGGTGAAGTATTTATTGAGTACATCGAAGGTGGTCGACGTGCCGCCGCGGCGGGCAACGGCGACCGCGGCGCCCGGCTTGTGCGCAAAGGCCTGGCTACCAGCATAGAATGCGCGGTCGAGGGCCGAGAGGATGCGACCGCTGGGATGCGCATAGTAGACGGGCGAGCCAAAGACAAAGCCATCTGCCTGTTCGGCAGCAGCGATCAGCTCGTTGACCACGTCATCGTCAAAGGTGCAGCGACCGCCAAGCTTGCCGCACTGGCCGCAACCGATGCAATCGCGAATGGGCTTGGCGCCCAGCTGGAACACCTCGGTATCGATGCCCTCGGCATGCAATTGCTCGGCGACCTCGGCGAGCGCGCGGGCGGTGTTGCCGTTTGCCTTGGGGCTGCCATTGACCAAAAGAACCTTCATCACAAACTCCCTCTGCTGTTGGTGACTTCTGCAGAGGATTATCGCACGATGGGGGAGGCGGTGCGGGCGCGGTGCTAATCCAGTTTGGTACCTGGCACCTGCACGGCTTTCCCGAGCAACACTTTGAGCTCGTTCAAAATGGAAACAGGCTGTCGATCGACAGCGTCCAGATGAAGCGTCGCCACACGAATGGGCGGCTGATATTCAAGCGAGCCGATGAGCACGGGAGAACCCAAGAACCGTTCGATTTCGTCTGCGATCGCGTCGGTCTCTTCGGGATTGAATTCGTCGAAAAGCGCCACGAACATCGGTCCCGTCGAACGGAACAGACGACCCTTGCCGCGCGAACAATCCATGAGGCAGGCGGCGCTCTCCGCCAAAACGCGGTCGCCTGCATCAAAGCCAAAGCGGGCATTGACCTGAGCGATATCGTCGATTTTAATGGCGACCAAGCCCGCCTTGCGCGCGACGCGACGCATTTCGCCAATGGCGTTGACCAGGGCGTGGATGTCGCCCAGGCCGGTCACGGAATCAGTCGTATCTGCCAAGCTGCGGTTGATAATCATGCCCACGTACATGTTGGGCTCGGTATCGGTGCCGTCCAAGCGGTAGCCCGTGCAGTCGCAAAGCACGTATGCTTCGGTGGCATCCATCACGCGATACTGCATGTAGTGGAAGTGCCACGTACCGTTTATCACCATATCGAGCTCGGCGCGTACGTTGTTGCGGTCCTCGGGGTGAACGCGGGCAAGCCACAAGTCGAGTGAGTTAAAAGGATGCTGGGAGGGCAGGTCAAAATCGCGTACGGCATTAACCGACCATTGCGATTCGCCCGTATCGAGATTGAGGATAAACGGATAGCGCGTCTCGGAGCTCATAGAGATCGCTTGGAATACGCGGTCGTTGCACGGAAGCTGCTCGGCAATTGGGTGTGGCGGCGCGTCATTGTCTTTCGGTTGCTGCACACGATGCATAAGCTTATAGCGATACATCTTGCGATCGGCATCCATCGTCATCTGGCGACGCGTGTCGCCGGCAAGTGGATTGACGCGCGAGCAGCCAAAGCTAAAGCTAGCGATCATGGGCGCCTTTCCGTCTGATGTTGCCTCGACAAGATCGGTGCGTGTCCGCTCCAAGCGCTGCTCGAGCTCGGCTTCGCCTGTCGTGGGGGACACGAGTACAAATTCATCTCCACCGATACGGAACAGCATTTCATCGTGCTCCATTGCCTCGGTGAGCGCGCGGCAGATGCCCAGAATATAGCGGTTGCCTTCGGCGTGGCCAAACTTATCGTTGCAGTGCTTAAGGTGGTCGATGTCAATATAGGCGCAGGTGAAGGGGTCGCCTTTGCGCCAGAGCTGCTCGACGTGACGGTCGAGTCCGCCGCGGTTGCCCAAGTTGGTGAGCGGATCGATATAGGCGTTGCACTCAAGCAGCTGGCGCTCTTGTTGCAGGATGGCATGCGTCTTTTGCAGTTGCTCACCAACGGCGCGTAGCTCAGCAGGCAGCGCGGAAACATCGAGTTCGGCGGTCGAGACACCATTCGCAAGTCGCTGAAGATAGGCAATAATCGATTGCTCGCCCAAGCGATATGACTCGTTCATGATGAATAACCTCCTTGGGCAGAACAATGGTTTGTATCATATCCCCAAATCGGTTTGAATTGGGGATATAAGTTAGCTAATGGGGACAAATGCCCCCCTTCGGCGGTGGCGTTTTGCGCGCGAGCGTATCAGTTGTTATTGCCGCCATCGAGCAATGCCTCAAAATCCTTCGCCGGCATGGGACGGTAGTAGAGGAAGCCCTGAGCGTAGCGGGCGCCCATCTGTCGTAGCATGTTCGCCTGCTCATTTGTCTCGACGCCTTCGACCACGACGGGCAGATGGAGCGACTGCGCCATCTCGAGCATAGACGACACGATCTGGGAGCTCCGGTTGTCGGTTTTCCCATCAGGCAAAAAGGTGCGGTCGAGCTTGATAACATCGACGTTGACGTTCTTGAGCATCGCGAGCGTGGACTGGCCGGTGCCAAAATCGTCCATATAGGTCGAGAAGCCGCGGGTGTGCAGGTCGGCTGTCAGTTTGTCCACGGCTTCGGACTCCCCCGTATAAGCCGTCTCGGTGATCTCGATACGCATGAGCTCGGGCGGTAGGTTGTATTGGGCGGCGAGCGCCCCCATATGTTCGGCAACGTCGCAGGCAAGGATATCCACGCGCGACACATTAAGCGAGACCGGAACCACGCGAAGTCCTCGATCGATGCGCTTGCGCAGCCACGAGGCGACACCCTGCCAAATGTACTTGTCGAGCGTCACCACAAAGCCGCTTTCCTCGAGCGCCGGGATAAAGGACGCGGGCGGAATTAACGATCCATCTTTGTCGATCCAGCGTGTGAGCGCCTCGGCGCCAATGATCTCGCCGGTTTCCATATCAACCAGTGGCTGCAGGTAGTAGGTGATGCGGTCGTTTGAGAGCGCATACTGGAACTCGGTGAGGGTGCGGTGAAACGCAACCTCGCGCTTGTATTCCTCGGGGCGAAAGACGGCAATGCGATCCTTAAAGTCGTTTTTCGCGCGCCGATTGGTAAACATGGCCTTGGCCTGTGCATCGATGGTGATTTCCTCGTTGGAGTCGATGGGGTAGACACCCATGGACGGCCAGAAACCTACGCCGTTATCATGCTTGGCCACGGCCTCGCGAACGCGGTTATAGATTTGATGGACGGTGTCGTGCTCAAAGGGGATGAGTACGCAAAAGTCATCTTGGCCCCAGTACCCTGCGACGCCCATGTCGGCATTCTCGATGTCCTTGAGGACCGTGCCCACATCGGCGAGCATGCGGTCGCCCTCGGCCTGTCCGTGCCATTCGTTGAACAGCCGCATGTGTCCCATGTCGACGGTAGTGATACACCAAGCGCCGTCGCGCCCTGTCCTCAGAAATGCGTTGGCACGCCGCATAAACTCGCTGGGTCGATAGAGGCCCGTGAGCGTATCGATGCGTTCGGCGACGGCGCTTTTGCGCTCAATTTCAGGTATGGGGAGGCTGTCGTTGGGAACAAGCCCGCCGGCCGCACGAAGACGACGGTCGAGCTCGCCTAAAACGGCGGTCGCTTGATTGATTAAGCGCTCGTAAAAGGCCGGAACGACGAGGCAGACGGGGGTAATGGTATCGCCCGCGATTTGAACAGGAGCGAAAACGGCTTCTTTAAGATGATGGGCCAGTTGCTCGAATGCCTCGTGGCCCAACTCGTTGCTAAGCACGACGAACTGGGCGTTTCGTGAGCGGAAGACGCGACTCCTGCCGCGGGTGATCGACAACATGCGGCCTGCGTATTCGGCGAGCATGTTGTCGACAGCCTCGGCCCCATAGAGCTCGTTGAGCTTTGCCGTGCCGCGAACGCGGACCGCTATAAGCCCCGTCTCGCAACGGTCGCGACGGCAAGCATCGATAGCGTTGATCAGCATACGCTGCGTTCCGAGGCCCGTAGCGGCGTCGACGGTTTCGGCAAGCGAATGGTTGACGAGCTCGCCGACATAGAGCGAGGGGGTATTTCCGTCGCCGTCGATACGAAACCCGCGAGCGCGGCAAAGGACGTAGCCGCCCGCGGCATTGCGCATGCGGTACTGCATGACGCGGCGGTGTTTGGAGCCGTTGTAGATTTGGTCGATATCGCTGGTATAGGCCTCAAGGTCATCGGGATGGACACGCGTTTTCCAGTAATCGTGGCAGTTGTCGATATGCTCGGAAGGAAGACCGAGATCGCGCAAGGCGCCTTGTGACCAAAGGGTGCGATGCTTGTCCAAGTTCTCGATAAAGCAATAACGGCCTTCGTTGAGCATCGAAAAGGCATCGAAAACGCGGTCGCTTATTTCGAAGTCGTCGGCGTGGACTTGCACGATATTGCGTCGATCAAGGTGCATGGCATGGCGCAGCTTGTAGTCGTACATGCGATGGTCGGCATCGAGTGTCATGCGATTGGAGGCTTCGCCCAGGGCGGGGTCGGCGTGTGCCACTCCGTAGCTAAACGAGTGAGGCATCTCGGAATCGTTGTTTTTGAGTAGGACCGTTCGGCAGTGTTCCAGGCGCTCGGCGAGGTCGTCCTCGGTCGCAATCGTAGACAGGATGGCAAACTCGTCGCCGCCTATGCGAAACGCCGCCTCGTCCACCTTCATATACAGCTTGAGATAGAGACTTACCTGCAAGATATAGCGGTTGCCCTCGTCATGCCCAAAGACGTCGTTGCAGTGCTTAAGGTTATCGATGTCGATAAACGCCATGGTCACGGGCAGTTCCTGCTCCCAGATTTCCTCTAGGGAACGGGCAAAGCCGCCGCGGTTGCCAAGTCCGGTGAGCTGGTCGGTAAAGGCCGTCCTAATCAGATCATCCTGACGCTCGAGAAGGTCACGGACGGTCTTTTCGAGCGTTTTGGTGTAATTGCTGACGGTGTCCATGTTGTAAGCGGCTTTCTGGGGTCGGGGCGGATGACGTCGGGCGAGCTCGTAGTGTACACGCGTCGTTGCTCGGCGCCTTGCGTGTATCCAGGCCCCCGCCTTGCTGCGTTGTTGAGTTACTTTGCCGGCTAATGTTCGCTGTTGATAACTGCTGAGTAGTGTAAACAACAGTACGCAATTATATATGGGTGTCCATGCTGTTGGCGGCTACTATTCGCCAAGCGGTAGCGCGACAATGCGATGTTCGATGAAAATGCGACTGAGTCGATATATGTTGACGGGTATACTTGTCCCGTTTTAAAACGCAGGAACGGAGATGGTCACATGGCACAGCCGGATACGACGCGCACGGTGGGGCTTGCGCTCGAGGGAGGCGGCTACCGCGGTATGTATACGGCGGGCGTGCTCGACGTCTGGATGGAGCACGGTTTGACCTGCGACCATATGGTGGGCGTTTCGGCGGGCGCGGCGTTTGGCTACAACTTTAAATCGCGGCAGATTGGGCGCGCCATTCGCTACAACAAGGCCTATTGTGCCGACAAGCGCTATGCGAGCGTGACAAGCTGGCTGCGAACCGGTGACATGTTCAATGCCGATTTTGCCTATCACGAGGTGCCCATTGAGCGCGATCCCATCGACTTGGAGGCGTATCGCGCCTGTCCCATGCGATTTACGTGCGTGTGTACCGATATCGAGACGGGCAAGGCTGTCTATCACGATTTGCCGTATGGCGACGAGCGCGATATCGAGTGGATCCGGGCGTCGTCTGCTATTCCTGTGGCGACGCGTCCCGTTGCTATTGACGGGCATAAGTATCTGGATGGTGGCGTGGCTGATTCTATCCCCAGTGCATGGCTGTTTGCGCAGGGGTATGACCGCAATATCGTGGTGCTCACGCAGCCGGCGGGCTTTGTGAAGCAGCCCAACAGCGTGATGTCCATGCTGCGGCGCGTGTTCCGTCACTATCCGGAGTTTGTCGCAGCGCTTGAGCATCGGCATGAGGTCTACAATGCCACGCTCGATGACCTGGCACGTCGCGAGGCTGCCGGCGAGGTCTTTGTGGTGCGGCCGAGCGAATCGGTGAAGGTGCCGTCGCTGTGCCGCGAACCGGATGAGCTCGAGCGCATCTACCAGGTCGGCCGCCACGATGCGGAGGCGACTTTGCCGGCGTTGGAAGCGTATCTGGCGGGGTAAGGTTCGCATACGGAAAGCGCATCCCGGAATGGACGTTCGAACCGGGATGCGCTTTCCGCTATTGAAGATATGAGGTTGCGAATCAGCTGCTCGGCCTATGCCTATGCCTGCTGCCAGGTGTCGACAAGTTCCTTGGCTGCGGCGTGGGGGTCGTCGGCACTGCAGACGGCGCTCACCACAAAGAAGCCGTCGACGCCGGTTGCCTTAAGCTGCGGCAAGTCGGCCGTCTTAACGCCGCCGCCCACCACGATGGGCACGGGGCTTGCCACGTGGAGTGCGGCCAGGTCCTCAAAGCTCTTGGTGATGATGGAGCCATCGGCCGCGCGTCCGCAGTCGCGCTTGGTCTCGGTCTCGTGGAGCGGGCCGATGCCCAGGTAGTCGACCAGACTCATGTCGGCGGTTTTGACGTACTCGAGCATCTCCTCGCAACGGGCGGAAAGGCCCACGATGGCATCGGGGCCCAGCAGCTTGCGACAGACCTCGACGGGAATATCGCTCTGACCCACGTGCACGCCGTCGACAGCAATACCCTGCTCGCGCGCGGCGAGCACGCAGTCAAGGCGGTCGTCGATCAGCAAGGCGACCTGACCGGTCTTGCCGGCCTGTGCGATTGCCTGCGCGGTGTCGCCGGTCAGCGCAATGATCTCGCGGGCGCTTGCCACCTTGGAGCGCACCTGGATGCAGGTAAAGCCGGCGTCGAGTGCCTGGGCCACTACATCGCCCACGGGGCGCCCGAGCGTGTTTTCGGGGCCGAGTACCAGATAGGCCGAGATATCAAGGTTGTCGCGGATGCTCATCGTGCTTCCTCCTGCTTTTTGATCTGCGCTTCCATGCGCTCGAGTTTACCGGTCATGGTGTCGGTAAATCCGGGTCGAATATCGGCTTTGAGCACGACTTCGGTGCGGATGCCCTTGCTCGCCAACACAAAGGTCGCGTCGCGCACGACCTGCATGACCTCGTCCCAGTCGCCCTCGATCTCGGTGAACATCGAGGTGGTGCGGTTGGGAAGGCCGCTCTCGCGGATGACACGCACGACCTCGGCGACCTCGGCGGATAGCTCGTCGCCGGTGCCGCATGGGGCGATGGCCACGGCAACGAGCGTGTTCATGCCGGCATTGGTTGCGGGTTCGGACATGGCTTATGCCTCCTCGAGCTCGAGTCGGTTGTCGGCAATGTCCTGGGCGGTTGCGCGGTAGAGCTCGTCGATAAAGGCGACCTTAAAGCTTGCCGGGGCATCGGCGACAGCGACGGCACGCGTGCCGGCGACGTTGTAGACGGCGGTGCCACAGATGGCTGCCGTAAACGGATCGGCAGCGCAGGCGTACACAGCCAGCACACCGCCCTGCGAACAACCGCAGCCGGTGATCTTGGACATGAGCGGGCTGCCGCCGTGGGACTTGGCCACGGTCGTGCCGTCGGTGATCAGGTCGACTTCGCCCGAGACCACTACGGCGCCGCCGGTGTAGCGAGCGAGCGCCACAGCGGCATCGCGGGCGGCGTCGACCGTGTCGGTGGTATCGACACCGCGCACGCGGCTCAGATCGGCCGCCTCGCCCTCAAGACCCCACAGGCCGGCGAGCGCGATGATCTCGGAGGCGTTGCCGCGCACGATGGCGGGTTTGTACTGCTTGAGCTCGTTTACCAGCTGGGTGCGCAGGCTACCGATGCCCAGACCAACCGGATCGAGTACCCAGGGCTTGCCGGCGTCGTGTGCCGCCTTGGCCGCGCGGGGAATCGTCTGCTCGTAGATGGGGAAGAGCGTGCCCATATTGAGATAAATGGCGCCGCCGCCGGCAACGAGCGCCTCGCCCTCGTCGGGCAGATAGACCATGGCGGCCGATCCGCCCACGGCGAGCTGTGCGTTGGCGACAAAGTCGATCGTCACCGTGTTAGTGATGGAGCCCGCCATCGGATTGGTGGCGCGAATCATCTCCACGGCCTTGACCACATTTTGCTTAAGCTGTTCCGGATCAATCACTGCACATGCCTCCTTGGCATAGAAAAGGGGCGCTGTGCATAGACAGTGCCCCTGTAAAGGCGGCATGCTCCCTACGCCAGCATTAACTGACAGGTTCAAAGGATTGGGCCCTATGCCCTCTCAGCCTTGTGGTTTGCACCGCCGGCACTCCCGCATCGAATCTGTTGCTCCCTATACTAGCGCACCTGCCAAAAAGGGACAGGTTTATTTTGGCGGGTGCTAACAGGGGCGCTGCATGTTCCCAGACAAAACCTGCCAGAATAAACCTGTCCCTTTTTGGCAGGCCGTTACAATGGTTACGGTGAAAATGACTGGGGGACTCTATGATTAAACTTGTGCTGACCGATATGGACGATACGCTGATTCCAGCCGGGCATGACGGTGCCAGTGACTACGCCATTGAGGGTATTCATGCCATGCAGGCGGCTGGTCTGCACTTTGGCCCGGTTTCGGGTCGCCAACCGTCCGCGATGGGCTGGATGTTCAAAAATCGTTCTGAGTGCTTTTCGACCGGTGCGTTCTGCAACGGCCAGGTCATGTTTGTCGACGGTCAGGCGGTCGCTTCGCGCGCGACCGACAACGATGCTCTGATGCGTCTGGCCGATTACCTCGAACAAGAGACTAACGATACCTATCTAAAGGTCTACAGCCTGGGTGACGACTTTTGGGATAACGATGCCTATTGCGTGACGAGCGACCCCGAGCGCGTGCGTCGCGCCATGGAGTCGGGCGGCAACGCATGGCTCAAGGGCGAAGAGGCTCCGTGCCGTCCCGTTGTCGATGATGCCCCGGTATACAAGGCGAATATCTGGAGCGCCCGCTCGCGTGAGGAGCTCGCGGAGCTACGTGAGCGCGTTGCCGCTGAGGTACCGGAGCTCTCACTCGTGTTTCCCAACAATCGTGTGCGCCTGTTCGATATCCTTCCAGCAGGTTGGGACAAGGGTTGCGCCGCGCTGGAGCTGGCGCGCGCTTTGGACCTGACGCTCGACGAGGTGGCCGTATTCGGTGATTCCGATAACGATCTACCCATGATCGATGCCGTTCCCAACTCCGTTGCAGTCGCCAATGCCAACGAGGCTGTCACGGCTGCCGCGCGCTGGCATATCGGCGCTGCGGTAGACGATGCGGTTGCCGGGGCTCTGCATCAGATTGCCGCCTGCGCTGCGACGGGGGAGATGCCGCCGTTTATGCGTCAGATGGATGCGACGGGTTTCGACGTCACGAACGTCTAGGGAGGGCGCTATGAAGCTTCAGCAGCTCAGATATGTCGTCAAAGTTGCCGAATGCGGCAGCATCACCGAGGCCTCGCGCCGACTCTTTGTGTCGCAGCCTTCGATTACCGCGTCGATCCGCGATCTCGAAAACGAGATGGGTGTGCATATCTTTGAGCGCACCAACAAGGGTGTCATTGTGTCCGAGGAGGGCGAGACCTTCTTGGGCTACGCGCGCCAGGTACTCGACCAGGCCGACCTGCTCGAGGGCAAGTACAAGGGCGCGTCCGAGCAGGTGCCGCACTTTAGTGTGAGCTGCCAGCATTATTCCTTTGCCGTTAATGCGTTTGTCGATGTGATCCGTGAGTTCGATGCCGCGCGCTATGACTTTACCCTGCGCGAGGAGCAGACTCACGAGATTATCGAGGACGTCGCGCATATGAAAAGCGAACTGGGCATCCTGTACTTATCCGAGCATAACCGCGAGGTTATCGAGCGCATGCTCGCCGCCAACGAGCTCGTATTCGAGGGGCTTTTCTGCGCCGCGCCGCATGTCTTTGTATGCGCCGATCATCCACTGGCGGACCACGCTAGCGTGACGCTCGAAGATCTCGAGGACTATCCGTTTTTATCCTACGAACAGGGCAGCTACAACTCGTTTTATTATTCCGAGGAACTGACCTCGACCTTTGAACGCCGCAAGAATATCCGCGTGCGCGACCGTGCGACGTTGTTCAACCTGGCCATGGGCCTCAACGGCTACACGGTGTGTTCGGGCGTGATCAGCCATGAACTCAACGGCCCCGGCATTATCTCGATTCCGCTCGATGTGGACGAGTACATGGAGATCGGCATCATCACGCGCAAGAACACGACGCTCACGCGCTACGGACAGGCCTATATCGACGCGATCCGTCAGCATATTTAACCTTTTGAGCGGCGCCCTATTTAAACTTGGCGCCGTTCGATTTACCGCGAACGTCCCAGGATGAGGCTGTATTTCGAGCCACATGTCCCATTAACCGTTGCCCCCTCGCATTACCATCAAAGTGAGCCGCTATGCGAGGGGAGGTCGCCGTGGATCGGATATATACCGACAGCTGGCGTTTCCCCATGCCGCTTATGTGCGCGGCGTTTGAGCCCGGAACGCTCGACAAAACCCTCGACGTGATGCTCAAAGATGACTATGGCGTTATCGCGCGTGCCGAGGCGCACTACTATCGCGGTTGCCCCGATGAGGCACAACGCCTAGCAGAGCCGTACTTACTATCGGATGACCTTTCGCTCCGTCTTTCGGCATGCCTGTTGTGCGCCTATGCAAATCTGTCGCTGAATCGCGCATTGGCGGCGCGCCGCTGCCTTGCGTATCTCAAGGAAACAGGGAAGGGTCAAAGGGCGACAAAGGATCCACGCGTCCAGGCTTCATATATGCTGCTTGCGGCGAGCGCCTGTGTGCTGCTGCATTTTCCCTCGCCGGTGTCACGCGGCGAATTCGATTTATATGCATCTCTGCTGCCCGAGGGGCTGCGCCTGTTTGCAACCTATGCGCTGGCGCACCGTGCCTACCTCGACGGCGATTACGGACGCTGCGTGGGTATGGCGGAGAACGCCTTGTCGATGAAGCAGGAGAGCTATCCCGTCCCTGAGGTCTTCTTGCACTTGATTGCCGCCGTTGGGTGGATTAACCAGCGCGAAGCTGACCGCGCGAACGCTCATTTTATGCGTGCCTGGCAGATTGCGCAGCCCGACGGTCTGATTGAAATCGTCGGCGAGCATCACGGGCTTTTGCAAGGCGTGTTGGAGTCTTGCCTAAAGAAGGACCATCCGCAGGAGTTCGCGGAGATCATCAAAGTTACCGAGCGGTTTAGCCGCGGTTGGCGTCGTGTGCATAATCCGGGGGCGGGCGCCACCGTTGCCGAGAGCCTGACCACGACGGAGTTTGCCATCGCTATGCTGGCCTGTCGCGGCTGGACCAACGATGAGATTGCCGCCCACATGGGTATCTCGCGTGGCACGGTTAAGAATCGCCTGTCGAACGCCTATGCCAAGCTGGGCATAACGAGTCGCGCCGCGCTGAAACAGTTTGTATTGCTGTAGGCGACTGGGCGGGTGCGCCTGTTTTGGACGAATAATTGAATTGGGGTCGTTCAAACGAGGCGCGGCCGCCGGTGGGAGGTCCGGCGGCCGCTTACCATGGGACGGTGCGCGCCCGAATTGATCGAGCGTCACGAGACTTGGAGTTACGAGCGCTTGCGGCTGGTAAAGATGCCGGCGACGACGGCCGCCATGCCCGTAATGGCAGCGGCGACGGCACCCATAATGGAAGCATCACCCGTGGCCGCGAGCGTGTCCTTGGCGTTGACATGCTTAATGGTCGCGGCGGCGGTCGTTACCTTAGGCTTCGACTCGGGCTTTGCCGGGGGCGTCTCCACCGGAACGATGACGGCGCGCTTGGCGATGGCGTTGCTGTACAGGTCTGTAATCACGTCGCTGGCGGTGCCGATGGTCTGTCCACGCTGGTGCAGGATGTCATCGGTTTCGTTGTCAACGAAGTGTACGTCACAAATGCGTCCACCGTCAGGTGTTTCGATAATGCTGTCGACGATATCGATCGTACCGGAAATGCTTCCGTCGCCGCTGTTGACAACGGCCAAAATGGCGGCGGTATCACCTTCTGCCGTTACGCGGCTGCGCGTGATGGAGATGGTCGCGGGCGTTAGGCCGTTCTCGGTAATGGCGATGATGCCAAACGTGCGGGCAGTCGCATCTGGCTCGACTACAACAAAGTCGCTATAGCAGATGGGTGGCAAGGGCTGGTTGCCATTGTCGCGGTTGATGTAGTGAGCAATGGCCTCGACGGTTGAATCGCTGATAAAGATGCGCCCGCCAGAGCCGCCGGGGTAGAAATTATACGAGCTGATTCCAGCGGCATTTTCGCCTTCGGCATATGCGTGAACGAGCGAGCCGTTTTTAATGGTGATGTCACCCTCGTCGGTGTAGATGGCGGTGGGGCTGTCTTCGCGCGCTGGGTATGCATACGCTCGTACGGTCGCCGCATCAATGGTCAGGCCATCGAAGGCATATATGCCGCTGCCGAATCCCTGAGCGGTTAGCGTGCTGTTGGATACCGTGAGGGTTTCTTCGGCGACGATGCCGCAGTCCTGCTCGGAGCGCGTGTCAACTGTGCCACCACCGGTTATGGTTATGTCGCCGTCGGCAAGGATGCCCTCGGCGCCCGCGCCCTTGGCGGTGACGGTTCCGCTTGTATTGATCGAAAGGTCGTTTTCGGCACGTATGCCGCTGACGTTGCCCGTGGCGTTAACGGCGCCTGTTCCGCTGATCGTCATATCGCCCACTGAATACAAGGCGTCACCTTCGGCGGTTGCCGTCAGGGTGCCCGTTCCGGAGATGTTGAGCTCGGCGCCCTCGCTGGTGCCGTTTACGACTGAAATACCATCGCCGTACTCGTTGGCAACCGTATTGTTGCCCTCGTAGCTCACGTTGAGCTTGCCGCCGGCGGCGATGCCTCCGCCGTTATAACCATTGAGTGTCATGTCGTCGGCGCCGTCCCAGGCCCACGTGCTGCCGTCGCCAGCTGTGGCGCCGGCGGTATAGGTGTTGCCGTCGACCTCGACCCACTCTGCCGCAAGCGAGATGCTCGGCATGAGCAGCGAGCTCACGGTAAGTGCGCAGGTCAGGCCGCAAACAATGCGGCGCGTCACGCGGCGCCAGCTGCCACAGGTGAGAACGGCGCGCTGGCGCACGGGGGCCTCGGCGTAATGAAGCCCTGCAACACGATCGGTGTGGCGCGTGGGGGTCGTAAACGTGGTCATGGTCGCTCCAATCTCTCGCGTGGCCTTGGCGGTCACCACTAAGCGTATGGGCGATAGGGCAGAGCTGCTAGTGCCATATGGGCACGAAAATGGCTATTTGCACTGGCGGATATGGGATAGCTTGGCTCGACGATCCGTTGGTGTGCATATAGAAGTTTCCTATATCAAACTGTTATAAACGTATATTTTACGATGGCCATATGAGCGCTCATACTCTGTCCCAGTAAAGCAACCAATACAAAGGGAGATATCTATGAGCACTTCAATTCAACCGAACGCGCCGTTTCGCGCCGATATCGTCGGCAGCTTTCTTCGTCCGCAGGCCGT
>JAIIWC010000022.1 GCA_022745215.1 Collinsella sp.
GCGCCAGATTGTCGCGCAGCTCCTCGGGGATCTCGATCTCAGCGAGACGCTCCTTGGATTCGGCATTCGAGCCGATTCGGTTAACGAGGCGGTTGACCACGGCAGCGACGCGCGCCGCGGCTTCGGGTACAGACTGGTTGCTTAGGTTCTCAGCCACGTTTCCTCCCATTCCTCCTTCTATGCACGTAACATGCGGTATTCATTATAGGCGCTTGCGAAATACTTTCGACACTGATTGCGCTTTACCACACAAAAGTATTTTCTGCATTGCAAGGGTTTTTGCTCTAAATGGTCGTATTTCTCGGTGGACGGCATACACAAACGGGGGCATTCCGCATAAATGCGAAACACCCCCGTAACAATCGCTCGCAATGGACGAGACACTCAAGCGGACCCGCAGCTCAAAATGATGCGCTACAGGCGCTCGCGAACCGCCTCGACGACGTTGGCCAGATCGGCAAGGACCTCTTCATGGCTCTCCATGTCGCGCACCTTGACCTTGCCGGCGGCAAGCTCGTCGCCACCCAGGACCAAAATGAGCTTGGCGCCAACCTTGTCGGCCTGCTTAAACTGAGCTTTGAGCGAACGACCCTGGTAGTCGGCCTCGGTCACGATGCCAGCGGCACGAAGCTCCTGCGTGATGGCAAAGACGTTCTGGCGCAGCTCCTTGCCGGCGTTGGCGACGTAGACGCACGGGGCCTCCTCGGCACCCAAGTCGTTACCAAAGGCCTGCAGGGCCAGCAGGGCGCGCTCAAAACCGACAGCGAAGCCGACGCCCGCCGTGGGCTTGCCACCCTCGAGCTCGACCAGACCGTCATAGCGACCGCCGCCACCAATGGAGCCGACACCGGCGCCGGGAGCCTCGACCTCAAAGACGGTACGGGTGTAGTAGTCCAGACCACGCACCAGTGTGGGATCCTCGACATACTCGATACCGGCGGCATCCAGATAGCGCTTGACCTGCTCGTAGTGCTCGCGGCACTCGTCGCACAGGTTGTCGCCCATCAGCGGCGCGTCGGCCATGATCTCGCGGCAGTGGTCGTTCTTGCAGTCGAAGGCACGCAGCGGGTTGAGCTCGGCGCGCTCGCGGCACTCGTCACACATCTCGTCAGCGTGATCGAGGATAAACTGCTTGACCTGCTCGCGGTAAGCCGGACGGCACTGAGCGTCGCCCATCGAGTTAATGAGCAGACGGAGCTTGGAAAGATCGAAGCCCAGGCGCTTGTAAAACTCCATGAGCATGATGATGCACTCGGCGTCTGCCGCCGGATCGGGAGCGCCGAGCCACTCGATACCCACCTGGTGGAACTGACGCAGGCGGCCCTTCTGGGGACGCTCGCCGCGGAACATGGCCTCGGCGTAGTAAGCCTTAAACGGCGTGGAGCCCTGGGGCACCAGGTTGTTCTCCACGACTGCGCGCACCACACCGGCCGTGCCCTCGGGACGAAGCGCCAGGCGCTGCTTGGGCTTGAGTTTTGTGTCGGTGCCCTCGGTAAAGACGCGCTCCAGGTTGGCGCCGCTAAAGACGCGGAACATCTCCTTGCGCACGACGTCGGTCGACTGGCCGATGCCGTGGACAAAGACGTCCACCTGCTCGATCGCGGGCGTCTCGATGGGTTTAAAACCAAACGGCTCGAACACGCCGGCAGCGATCTGCTGCATCTTTTGCCAAGCGCGCATCTCGGCGCCGATAAGGTCGCGGGTTCCCTCCGCCTTCTGTGCCTGCATGGGCAAACACCTTTCTTTTGTATCGCGTCATAGGTAGTGGACATTATACGGCACAAACACAAACAGCGGCGGCGCGTCTGACCGAACGAGGGTATGGGGACTCGTTCGGCCAGACACGCCGCCGCGGTAGCCACGGACGAAGCGGACAAGCGGCAATGCGCTTTGGCCTATCTACTCCCCCGCCACGCTCGCGCGCAGCTTGGCAGCGATGGGTTCGGACGCCAACAGGAACACGAGCATAACCACGGAGCACACCAGGCACACGATCCAGGTGCTCGCAAAGGAGCCCGTAGCGTCGAACAGCACACCCGAGACGATAGCGCCCACGGTGCCACCGACCATCTCGAGCGAGGTAATGGTGCCCGTGACCTTACCCAGGTCGGCCATGCCAAACTGCTTAGACGCAGCGATCGTGGGCGTAATGGTGCCCATGCACGTTCCGATACCAAAGCTAATGGCAGCCACGATGGGGCCGAGGTCGGTTGCGGGGAAGCACAGGGCGACGCAGGCGACGATGCACGCAACGGACCCCAACACATTGCCGAAACGCAGGCCAAATCGATCATAGATGGCGCCAAGGGAGATCTTGGCGATAACGACGGTAACCATGTAGGCCGAAAGCACGGTGCCTGCCCACATGGGGTCGTGGCCGCCCGTGACGATCTTGGTGCCGTTGACGGTGACGCTCGTCATATTCGTAACCTGGTTGGGCAGGATGGCGCCATTGACAAGGCCCATAAAGAGGAATGCCGCGACGAGCAGCCAGAATGCCGGGCTCTTCTTAATGCGCGACCAACCGACGCTGACCTCGGGGGCCGTATGCTCGTCCTTATCGCCCGCGGTGGAAACAGACGGATCGCCCGGGTTCTCGCCGAGCGGCTTCAGGCCAATCTCGGAAGGTTTGGTGCGGAAGGAATACGCCGTGATGGGCAGCGCCGCCACAATGCAGACGGCGGCAAGCACCAAGAAGGCGGAACGCCAACCCACGCTCACGATCAGCGAGCTTACGATCGGCGAGAGAATAGCACCGCCAAAGCCCGAGCCCGAAAGCGCAATGGAGATAGCAAGACCGCGCTTGGCCGTAAACCAGTTGGCAGTGACGAGGCTAATGAGCAGGCGGGTCGAGGCCACGGCGAAGCAGCCCGAGACGGCAAAGAGCACGTAGACCTGCCAAAGCTCGCCCACAAAGCTCATGCCGACAAGCACGGCAGAGGTGGCGATAACGGTGAGGGAGCCCAGGACGCGGCCGCTCACCTTATCGGCAACATGGCCGATCACAAGCGAACCCACAACGCTCACCACGGTGGAGATGGCATTGGAGATGTTGTACTGCGCAAGGGAAATGCCCAGGTCGCTGACGATCAACGGCTGGAACAGGCTCATGCAGTTGACGAAAATCGTGTAGCACGTGGCCATGATCACGAAGCCAGAGGCCACCACGAGCCAGCCGGGGAAGAACTTACGCTGCTGGGACATACTGCTCCTTATTTAACAAACGAATAGCCGGCGCCGGGCGCCGGTAGTGCCCAAGATTGCCTTGAAAGACAAGGGCATAGGCCTTACGGCCATGCCCGCAGGCTTGAAAGGCAAGGTTGGGTGCTACCGGTGGTCGGCGATATAGCCCAAAGCGACGGCGGTATAGGCCGCGGCACCGAGCGGCAGCTCGGCATCGTTAAAGCGCGCCTTGGGATGGTGCTGGGCAAAATGCTCATCCGTATCGGTTACAGCGGCGCCCACGGTAAAGTACGCGCTCGGGATCTCGCTCGAGATAAGCGCAAAGTCCTCGCTCGCCATGGCGTGGAACAACGGCAGGAAGGCGGACTTGGGCAGCACCGCGCCCACGTAGCCAAGCGACGCCTGCGTCATATCGTCATCGAGTACGAGCGGGGGAACATCCGAGAGCGTCTCAATAGTCGCCGGCGTACGATAGGTCGTGGCAACGCCTTTGACGACCTCCGCGATGCGGGCCTTGAGGTGCTCCATGAGCTCGACATCGAAGCCACGCAGCGTTCCCTCGAGCACACAAGTATCAGGGATGACATTTGCGGCCTGACCGCCGGCGAACTTGCCAACGGTAAGCGCGACCTCCTTGGCCGCCGGCACTTCGCGAGCGATAAGCTCCTGAAGTGCCAGATGCACGTGCACACCCGCCGTAATGGGGTCGATGCAGATCTCGGGGCTCGAGCCATGACCGCCCTTGCCCTGCAGCGTGATGCGGAAACCGTACACGCCCGAGAGCGCCGGACTGCCGTAAAGCACCAGGCCAAGCGGCGACTGGCTATTGACATGCATGGCAAAGGCGACCTGAGGGCGCGGGTTCTGCAGCAGACCGTCGGCGATGGCGGCGCGGGCGCCCTCAAAGGTTTCCTCGCCCGGCTGGAACAGCAGCTTAACCGTGGCGTTGGCATCAACAAGCTCAGTCTCGCGCGCTTTGAGCATACGAGCCGCACCAAGCAGCGCCGTCGCGTGCATATCGTGACCGCAAGCATGCATGCAGCCGTTGACAGAGGCAAAAGACTCGCCCGACTCTTCCGCGACGGGAAGGGCATCCATGTCACCGCGCAGCATGATGACCGTGCCGGCCTGATCGTCCGTGCACGTACCGTTGCCCTGGGCCGCCACGGCCGCACCGGCACCGATGAGGCCCACAACACAGGAGCCGTCGACGAGCGTGGCAAACGGGATGTCCATCTCGGTCAGGCGCGCTTGGATATACGCAGAGGTCTGTGGGAGGCTATTACCCAGCTCGGGCATCTGGTGGAGATCGTGTCGCCACGCAGCGAGCTCGTCTGCAAAAGCCTGAGCTTCTGCAACAAGACCGTCACCGATAGAGGTCTGCGCCGCGGCGGTGGCCTTGGGCGCTGATTGCGGTTGAAGATCGGACAAAGCTGGTGCCATAGATGCCCTCCAGTATCGTTTTTGCAGCAAGCACTTTGATAGCGTAAAGTGCAAGGTACTACTTTAAGGGCGAGGCATAAAAAATGCCGCCCCGGGAGGGCGGCGCAACAAGTTGTTTACAATTGCGGGCGCGG
The DNA here is from genome assembly GCA_022745215.1 of Collinsella sp. Lineage (GTDB taxonomy): Bacteria > Actinomycetota > Coriobacteriia > Coriobacteriales > Coriobacteriaceae > Collinsella. The sequence continues at coordinate 4,761 of JAIIWC010000022.1, forward strand.
CTTTCGACGCAAAAAATCGAAGTGAGTCTCGCTCAAGATAATCGACAGGAAGATGAGCGCGAAGCCGGCGAGCAGGCGCGAGGTGAGCGCCTCCCCCATCAGCAGCACCGAAAACAACACGCCCGAAGGGGACTCCATCGAAAGGAGCAGCGAGCCCGTCGAGGCCGGGACATGCGCCAGGCCGACGTTTTGGATGAGCAGAGCCGCGCATGTGCAGCCCACCGAGAGAAACGCCATCGCACTGATAAAGCTCGGCGTCCACACGGACAGAGGCGCTTGGGTCTCGAATAGCAGCGACGTTGCCAGGCTCAGCACGCCGTTGCCCACAAACATCCAAAACGTGATGACGTTGATGTCCATTTTGCGACCGTACTTGGCAGTCACCGCCATCTGGATGGCGAAAAAGGCCGCACCCGCCAGCGTAATGACGTCACCAATGTTGAATTCAACGCTATCGAGTGCGACGAGGCCAATGCCCGCTAGGCACAGCAGCGCGGCACCCAAGTTGTAGCGCGTGAGCTTTTCGCCGCTCAGGAAATAGCTCGCGAACGGCACAAGGATGCAATACGTGCCCGTCAAAAAAGCATTCTTGCCCGCCGTAGTATGTGCCAGACCGACCGTCTGCAGCGCATAGGCCGCCCACATGAGCACGCCCATACTCAGGCCAACGATCAGGTTGCGAGCGTTGAGGTGCGCGATGATGCGCTTGTGGAAGACGGCAAACATGACCAACGCTGCGGGCAGAAAACGTACATAGAGCAGCGCGAACACCGGAATGGTGCCGAGTGCGTCCTTCATAGTGGTAAAGGAGTAGCCCCAGATAATCGCCACCGAAAGCAGTAGAACTTTCCAGAACAACGGCGAGCGTGCGCCGGCACCCCGGGGAATACCACCCGCGCCCAAATCCTCACGGGCTACAGGGCTATCGGGCATGTTTTCGATTTCGTTGGCAGCGTATTGGGCCATGGAACATCCTCGCACTCAATCTGGGCGTGGTGTCCGCACGCGTATGGCTGCGTGCCGCCTCATGGTCAAATAAAAACGGGACGCGCCGGACCCCCGGCACGCCCCGCTACTGTAGCAACAACCGGTGTTGCATCGCAATCCAGCATAATAAAGTATCAAACTGGAAGATCTCGATGTTCCGACGGCGTTTACCTGGCTGAACTAGATCAACTTAGTCGACTCCAGCTTTTCGATGATCCAGTCGTTGGCTTTGATGACCGGACGGCGGAAGACGACGCCCAGTGCCAGCGACGGAATCAGATAGCTCGCCAGAATGCCTAGCTCAATCCAGTACTCCATATGGTAGGCGCCAGCCATGGCGGCGTGCATGGCGTTGATGCCGTGGGTAAACGGCAGGAACGGGTAGATCGCCTGGAACACGGGGCCGGTCATCTCGATGGGGAACGTACCACCTGAACCGCCGACCTGCATGACCAACAGCACGACAGCGAGCGCCTTGCCGATATCGCCAAACGAAACCGTGAGCGTGTAGACGATATTGGAGAACACGAGACTCGCGACCCAGCCCGCCAGCACAAACTGCAGCGGGTTGTCGCATTGGATGCCAAAGAACAGGATGTCGCCCGCGCACACGAGTGTCGCCTGCAGCAGGGCCAGACCTCCAAAGAACAGGTAGCGGCCCAGGTAGATCTCGTGCAGGCGCACGGGGATCAGCTCGTTGATGAGCTCATCGTCAACCGATACCTTCATCATGGCCGCCAGCACGATCGAGCCGACCCACAGCGACAGGATCGTATAGAACGGCGCCATGGCCGAACCGTAATTGCGGATCGGATAGACCGGCTTGCGGTCGAGCGCGACGGGGCCGGAAAGCGACACGGCCAAACCCTCGGGATCGTTGCCGATCATCGTCTTGATCGTGGCAAGGTCGTCCGACATCAGGGCGCCATCGAGCTCGTCCTTAAAGGCGCTGATCTTGTCCGATGCCTCACCCAGCTGATCGGAAGCCTTGTTGACCAGCGTCGCAGCCTTGGAGAGGCCCTTTGCGAGCGAGCCAGAGGCGTCGGTCAGACCGCTCACGGCGCTATCCAAGTCACCCGAGATACCGTTCAGGGAATCCAGAACGCCCGAAATGGTCTTCTTGAGCTCCTTGGCCTTAACCGAGAACGTGGAATCGTAGTCGGACTTGGCTCCCGAGATACCCGCCTTGGCATCGGCGATGGCCTGGTCGACCTCGGCACGCGAGTTGTTGACCTCCGCCATGCCGTCCGAAAGGGACTTTGCGGTCGCCGTCAGGTCCTTCGCATTGTTGCGGTACTCCACGGCAATTCTGCCCAGCGACGTCGCAGCGGACTCGAGACCGTCTTTGAGCTTGTCATCACTCACCTGGTCGGCAAGGTTACGGAGCTGATCGGTCATCGCATCGATATCGTCAGCACGCGTATTGAGCGCCGCTGCGGCTTCGTTGAGCTGAGACACCGTAAGGTCAACATGCTGATTCGCGGCATCGAATGCCTTCGCAAGCTCGGCGGACACGTTGTCGAACGAGCCCGCGCTTCCGTCAATCGCCGCGTCAACGGCATCGTTGGCGGCCTTGAGCGCTTCCTTGGAATCATTGATGCCACTCTTGGCGTGCTCCATCAGCTGCTTCGTCGACTCATCAACGGTGCCCGTCTGCTTGAGCATGCCGCCCGCCGATGTCAGTGAATCGGACGTGGAGCTCAAAATGCCCGCGAGCGACGTCGCACTCGCCTGAACGTCCTGCAGGTCCTCGACCGAATCGCCCAGCGTCGAGGACAGATTGGCGATAAAGTTGCTCACCTGGTCGGTACTCATATAGTCGAGCAGGCTGGACACGGTCTTAAGGCCGATGGTCGTGATGGTCTTGGTAAAGGTCTCGTTGACCTGACTCTGGACGGCGCTCGAACCCTTTTCAGTCACGATCTGTGCGATGGCGTTGGCCTTCTGGTTCTCATAGAACTCGATATCGGCGTGCTTCACCTCGGTCGAGAAAAGCGTCATCATGTCAGCGCTAAACGTTTTAGGGATAACGACGGCAGCGTAGTACGCGCCCGACTTAACGCCCTCAATCGCCTTATCGCGGTCGTTGAGGACGACCCAGTCGAAGTTCTCGTTGCCGCGCAGGGTGGCGGTTACGTTTTCGCCCACGTTGACCTCGACGGGAATCAGATCGCTCTCGTAACCCTCATCGGTGTTGACCACTGCAATCTTAAGGTTGCCGGTATTGCCGTAGGGATCCCAGCTTCCGGCGATGTTAAACCATGCATAGAGACATGGCACGATGATCAGGCCCATCACGACGACCATGCCGATCACGGAGCGAGACACGTTTTGGACATCGCGCTTAAACAGGTGCAGGATGTTTTTCATTTATGCCTCACCTCCTTTAGAGTGCTTGCCAAGCGAGGTGGTGTCCCCGTCGTTTCCGTTTACGTTGTCAGCGCCGTCGGCATCTTGAGCCTTACGATGCGCACCGATATGCGACAGACGGCTCGTAGGCTGTTCGCCTCCCTTGGCGCCACGCTCGCTGGCGTTGAGACCAAACATGCGACGGGCGGCAGGGATGGCAGCCGTGTGCTCGCGCATCTCGCGGCGAAGGTCCTCGTCCGAAAGCGCCGAGATACGCATCTGGGTATTGAGGCTCGCACGGATGTATTCGATGTTGATGAGCCAGCCGCAGATGGCGATAACCGAAATGATCCAGATAACGAGCAGGATGATCTTGCCGTTATTGTCGATATCGAGCACCGTCGAAAGCACAAAGAGCAGAACCTGCACGCCTACCACGGCGGCAAAACCGCCCTTGATGTAGTACGGGTAGCGATGCTCAAACGCCACGGCATGATCGAGCAGCTCGCGACGGTACGAATCCGAATCGAGCATGACGCGCATGGCCGTGCGCAGCGAATAGCGCTGGCGCGGCAGGTCGTTGGACTCGCAGATCATGAGGCCCGTCGTGGAAAGCTGCTTGTCAAAGAGCAGGTTGAGGTTGAGCAGCAGCGGACGCAGCTGCAAGCCAATAAAGAGTGCGATGGCAAGGAACACGCCCAGGATGCACAGGTTGAACAGGTAGTTGAACGAATACATGCCACCGACGGTCTCGCGCAGCAGGTTGATGCCATAGGTGAAGGGCAGCAGCGGATGCAGCCATTGGAAGAAGCCGGGCATCATCTCGATGGGATACATGCCCGACGAGCCGGGGATCTGCACAATGACGAGGATGACGCCAATGGCTTTACCGATATGCTTAAACGTGGTGGACAGCGCATAGATGATGTTGACGTAGGTGAACGAAATAGCGATGCCGCCCAGTACAAAGAGCAGCGGATTGACGCACTGAACGCCAATGACCAGGTCGCCCACCGTAACGATAATGGCCTGGAACGCGCCCAGGATCACCAGCAGCAGCCAGCGGCCAAAGTAGCCCTGACGCGCCGTAAAGCTACCGATGCCCTCGCGGTCGACCTCGAGTTTATAGATAGCGATGAGCACATAGCCGCCTACCCACAGCGCCAGATTGGTGTAGAAGGGCGCGATGCCCGAGCCAAAGCTCTTGACCGGATAGATTGACTTGGACGTCAGTTCAACCGGAGATGCCATGAAATCTGCCACGTCATTGACGTCGACGTCCATGAGGTCGGCTAACTCGCCCATAGACTCAGAGGTCTGCAGCGCCGCAATGTCATTGGCGGCGGTCGCGAGCTTGTCCTGAACCTTGGCAAGGGAGGCGTCGGTTTGGGACAGCGTGGTCTTTGCCTGCTTGAGCGTGGCATCGAGCTGCGCCAGCGTGCCGCGCGCGCTCGCTATCGTGGGGGTCATACCCGACACAATGCCGGTCAAATCGCCCGAAACGGCGGCAAAGGAGTCAAGCGCGCTCGAAGCCTTCGGAAGTGCGTTCTGACCCAGATCGGTCTGAGCCTGACCGAGGTTAGCCGTACCGGTCTGAATTGCCGCGTTGAGTGCGTTGCTCGCGTTCGAGATTGCCGTAGCGTCATTCGCCATGGCGCTCGACTGCGCAGACAGACCGTCCTTGATGCTCTGAAGCTTTTCATTCTGCTCGCGGAGCAAATCGATGATCGATACAATGCGCGCGTCAATTTCCTTGGAACCTGTCGACGTGTCATTGACGAGAATTTCCAAGTGCCCGATAACGGCCTTATTGTGGTCGATCGTCGCTTGGAGAGACTCAAGCGAGTTGTCGATACGGGTAGTCGTAGATGTGACCGTGCCCGTCAGCTTGCCAATCGCAGCGTTCGCGGAGGCTGACGTCTTGGTGAGCGCAAGGCTGCCTTCCGAGAGCGCCTTGGAGAGCGAGGCGACAGAGTTGCCCGCCGTGGCGCGAGCCTCGCCCAGCAGGTCATTGCCCTGGGAGATCGCCTGCGTCAGCGACGGCGCCTGACCCTGCAGACCGGCAAGTGCCGCATCTGCCGAGGCAATGGAACCACTCGTCTTATCGATGGCGGCATTCATGTCGCCAATCGAATCACGCACTTCGCCCAACGTATCGGAAGCCTCTGATACCGAACCGGCCAACGAATCCTGAGTCTGGGTTGCCTTGTCCTTTAAATCGACTCCGGCATCCTTGGCAATACTGGCAACGGTCTCGCCCACCGTGGAGACAAATTCCGAGTTGATCTGCTCCTCGATGGTGTTTGCACCGGTGTCGGTAACCTTGGGCGCAATAGCGCTCTTCTTCTCATTGACGTAGTACGTAAGCTTGGGCTGATGGTAGTTGCCGTCGAGCATCGAAACCAGGTTATCCGAGAAGTTCTTGGGGACTACGATGGCCGCATAGTACTCACCGCTCTCGACGCCCTCTTTGGCATCGGCCGCAGAATCGACGAAGGTCCAGCCCAGCTGATCGTTCTCCTTGAGCTGATCGACGACCTGATCGCCCGCGTTGAGCTCGCCCACCAGGTCGTTTTGGGTGCCCCGATCGTTGTTGGCGATGGCAATCTTGATGCCCTGGGTGTTTCCGTACGGATCCCAGTTTGCCACGATGTTGTACCAGGCATATAGCGAGGGAATGACACACACGCCCAGGGTAACCACCAAGGCAACGGGGTTCATAAGCAATCGCTTAATGTCGCGCTTAAAGATCGCAAAGGAGACCTTTGCGTTGGATAGTTTGCTGCCGAGACTCACGCTTGGACCATCCATCCTGTCGTTGAATCGAATCGTACTATCGACAACCATTGTACGTAGGCGCTTTAGTGCCTCGCGGCACAATGGTGCTGAGTTTTGCGGATAGCAATATACTACGAAGATAAGTTAACGTACAGTTGTACAGTATCTTTAATTTCAGCAGGTCACAAAACCACAACCCGCACAAATAAATGATCCCTTGGGGACGGAGGGATCATTCAAAAGGAAACGAGAGTGGAAAATCTCCCACTTCAAGCCCGCATTCGAGCCAAAAGTGGGAGATTATCCACTCTCGTTCTAATCTAGTTACGGTGCCGTATCCCCGAACTACATCAAGTTGCAAACAGCCGCCGCGAAGGCCACGGGGTCCTCGGGGAGGATGCCCTCGACCAGCAGGGCCTGATCGTAGAGCAAGCCTGAGTACTGCTTGATCTTGTCAGTGTCGCCCGCCTTCTGAGCAGCGACGAGCTTGGCAAAGACCGGGTGCCTGGCGTTGAGCTCGAGCACGCGCTGGCTCTTGGGCATGCCGTCGGGCGCGCCCTCGGGTCCCTTCTGGAGCACCTTCTCCATCTCAAGCGAAAGCGGGCCCTCGGTGGTGATGCAAGCGGGGGCATCGGTCAGGCGCGCGGAGACGGCAACTTTCTCGACCTTGTCACCGAGCGCCTCCTTCATAGCGCTAAAGAGGTCCTCGTTCTCCTTGGTGGCGTCCTCGGCCTCCTTCTTCTCGTCATCGGTCGCCAAGTCAAGATCGCCGGTCGCGACGTTCTTAAGCTCCAGGTGACGATCCTCGACCTCAGGCTCGGCGCCATCGGCAACTGCCTTCTCGGCAGCCTCGCGAGCAGCGTCATCCTCGTAGACCTTGGGCATATCGGCAGCCACGTACTCACGCATGGCCTGGAAGGTGAACTCATCCACGTCCTGCGTCAGCAGCAGTACATCGTAGCCGCGGTCGAGCACGCCCTTCACGACGGGCATCTTGGTCAGACGCTCGCGCGAATCGCCGGCGGCATAGTAGATTGCCTTCTGGCCCTCGGGCATGCTCTTGGCATACTCGGCAAGGGTGATCATCTTCTGCTCCTTGGCAGACCAGAACAGCAGCAGGTCGGCAAGCTCGTCGGCCTTCATGCCGTAGCTCGAGTAGATGCCGTACTTAAGACCGCGACCAAAGTTCTCAAAGAACTTCTCGTAGGCCTCGCGGTCGTTGTCGCGCATGTCCTCGAGATCGGCGGTGATCTTCTTCTCGACACGCTTGGCAATGGCCTTGAGCTGACGATTCTGCTGCAGCGTCTCACGCGAAATATTGAGCGTCACGTCGGCAGAGTCCACGACACCGCGCACAAAGTTGTAGTAGTCGGGCAGCAGGTCGTCGCACTTCTCCATAATCAGCACGTTGGAGCTGTAGAGCGCCAGGCCCTTCTCGTAGTCCTTGCTGTACAGATCGAACGGGGCGCGACCCGGCACAAACAGCAGTGCATCGTACTCAAGCGTACCCTCGGCATGGAAACTGATAGTGCGCGCGGGATCGTCAAAGTCGTGGAACGTGGACTTGTAGAACTCGTTGTAATCCTTCTGCTCGACGTCGGAGCTGCGCTTTTTCCAGATCGGCGTCATGGAGTTGATGGTCTCGAGCTCCTGGTAGTCCTCGTACTCGGGCTTGTAGTCGTCGCCGGCGTCCTCGGGCTTGGGTTTCTGGCGGCTCTTGCTCACCATCATCTGAATCGGGTAGCGCACATAGTTGCTGTACTGCTGAATCAGGCCCTTGAGGCCCCACTCGGTCAGGAAGCGATCGTAGGTCTCGGCCTCGCCGTCGGCGTCGAGCTTCTCGTTCTCGCGCAGCGTGAGGATGACATCGGTACCGTGCTCAGCACGCTCGCCATCCTCGATGGTGTAGCCCTCAAGACCGTCGGACTCCCAAACGTGGGCGATATCCTCGCCATAAGCGCGGCTGACGACCTTCACGTGGCTGGCGACCATAAAGGCGGAGTAGAAACCCACGCCAAACTGACCGATGATGTCGACATCGGAGCCCTGCTGCTCGGCGTTCTCGGTCTTAAACTCCTCGGAGCCGGAATGGGCGATGGTGCCCAGATTGCGCTCGAGCTCCTCGGCGGTCATGCCGATACCGTTATCCGAAATCGTGATGGTACGGGCGTCCTTATCAAAGGAAACACGGATGGCCAAGTCGCTCTGGTCGAGCTTGACACTCGGATCCTGCAGGCTCTTAAAGTTGAGCTTGTCGACGGCGTCGCTCGCGTTGGAGATAAGCTCGCGCAGGAAGATTTCCTTATTGGTGTAGATGGAGTTGATCATGAGGTCGAGCAGTTTTTTGCTCTCGGTCTTAAATTGACGCATGTGCAGTCCTTTCGCGCTACCCCTGCCCGCAAAAACGGCCCGGTTGCCCGAGCCGCATCGCAGACCTGCTATGTTCAGACTTAGATTTTATAACCCATTAGCGCGCATATATACATACGGAATCGAAAAACTGTATGTCAGAGCGCTCCGATGCGCCAATTGCCAAGGAGTGTCCCCGACTGCCGGCAGAAAAGGAACGTCCCTATCTGCCATCTACGCGCTTGGCCATCCAAACATGGGGCTGGCCCTCGTCTTCGTAGTCCACCGGGGCAATCTGCGTGTAGCCCGCCTTGGCATAGAGCGGCAGCACGTATTCCTGCGCATGCAGCTTAATGAGCTTGGCGCCGGCATCACGCGCGCACGTATCACTGACCTCGACAATCTTGCTCGCCAGACCGCGACGGCGCATGCTCGGCAGCACGGCCACGCGCCCCATAATGTAGGTCTCCCCCGCCGCGACGCCTTCGTCCAAGTCGCACGCCGGCGACACCGGAGCCTCTGCGTCAGCCGCGCGCTCAAGCTCTTCGGGAAACACGCGCGAGCAACCGGCAAGCTCACCGTCTACATAGAGCGTCACATGGATGCAGTTCGGATCCTCGTCGATAGCGTCGAACTCATTCTCGTAGCCCTGCTCGTCCATAAAAACGACGCGGCGCACCAACGCCGCGTCATCAAAGCATCCCGTCTTAAGTTGGATATCCATGGCTGCCCTTTCATTCAATGCGAACGTTAGGGACAGATATTAGCGAAAATGAGCTCCGCGCACGCTAAACTTCGCACGAGCCTTCGCCAAGCAGTCGTAATGACCCACGTTATGGGCATCGCTCGCGATGAAGCTGTACAGGTTCTGATCGAACAGACGCTGTGCCGGCTTTTTCTCGCGACCAAAGCGACCGCCGGCAATAAAGTCCGCCGAAGCCTGCAGCTTGCAGCCCATATCGACCAGGCGCTCCGCCACGCTTACATCCTTTTGAACCGCACGATAGCGCTCAGGATGAGCGATGATCACCTGGTAGCCACGGCACTGCAAATCGTAAATCGTGTTCTCGTACTCTCTAAACGCATACGCATCGGCATGCGTCGAAAGCTCGAGCAGGAACTCGTTGGTCCCATCGAAATGCAAGTGCTCCGCGGCATCGATACCAAGCTCAACGAGCTTTCGATGGTTGACCTCGAAGCCCATCTGGAGCGGAAAACCGTCAGCGTTATCACGCAGCAGCTCAAAGGCATCCCACATCTTGTCGTAATCAAAATAGGGATCACGGCAGTGAGGAGTGCAAACAATTCTGGTTACACCAGCCCGCTTGGCAGCCTCGAGCATCGCCAAGCTCTCATCAAGATCGGCGGCGCCGTCGTCTACACCCGGCAAGATATGGCAATGAATGTCACGCATAGGTCGGCCTTAATCAACTAAACGTTTGCTCGGTTGGTAAAGATGCCCTTTTTGGAAGCGCCCTGATCGCCGGAGCCCTTCTTAACCTTCTTACCGTCCTTGGTGTAGTAAGAATAGTAGTACTCGCTGGTCTCGGTCTCACAGTAATTCATGACGGTACCGATGAGCTTGACCTTCTCGGACTTCTTAAGCTGGGCGATAGCGTTGAGCGCCTCTTCGCGCTTGGTAAAGTCCTCGCGCACCACGAACAGCGTGCCGTCGGTCAGGCTGGCAATCTCGGCAGCATCGATGAAGGTGCCGACCGGAGGAGCATCGAAGATGACGTACTGGAACTTGGCGGACAGTGCCTTTACCAGCTTGGCAAAGCGATGGGAGACGATGATGTCGGCAGGATTGGGAATGTGCGGCTCGGCATCGAGGAAGTAGAAGTTCTTCTGACCCGTCTCGACAATTGCCTGGTCAATGGAGATCTGCTCGGAAAGGACCGCATAGAGTCCGCCGCGCGAACGAACGCCGAGCATATCGGAAAGGGACCTGCGGCGCATATCGGCCTCGACCAGGAGCACGGACTTGCCGCTCGTGGCGATTGCCTGAGCAAGGTTAATGGAAACCGTAGACTTGCCCTCGTTGGGAATCGAGGAGGTAACGGTGATGGTGCGAATGGGGTCATCCACGCTCGCAAAGCGGATGTTGGCCAGAAGGGTCTTGGCGGCATTCTGTACAACGAGCTTATCGGTGTTCTTTGCCTTAGCCATGCCTATTTACCACCTTTCATAGCCGGAATTCGGCCAACAACGGGAATACCCAGGAGCTCTTCTGCCTCTTCGGCACCGCGGATGCGGGTATTGAGCATGTCTGCCAAAACGACATAGGCAACTGCGATAAAGATACCGGCGAGGAACGCGACGGCAATATACAGCGTGCGCTTGGGGCCGCTGGGGGCTTCGGGGGTCTTAGCCTCGTCGATAACGTTGATGCTCTGGGCAGCGCCGACGTTCTGAGCGACCGTACTCACCGAGCTGGCCATGGCCTTTGCGACCTTAGCCGTCTCCTTGGCATCGGTGCCGGTAACCGAAAGCGTAATGACACGCGTGGTGGTCTCGGAGGAAACAGACACCTTGTAGTCATCCAGATCGGTGAGGCCCAGTTCATTGGCTGCACCGCTCTTAACGCTATCGCTATCCAGCAGCGTGGCGATATCGTTGGAAAGCATCTGGCTCGCCGAGAGATCGTTGTAGCTCATCTGACCGCTATCGTCGGTCTTGGCGAGAATGTACATGCTCGTCGTCGCGGTGTAGGTGTTGTCCATCGCAACGAAGGACACGATGCCCATGGCGATCGCGCAGACCACCGGAAGGGTGATGACCAGCTTGAGGTGCTTCTTCAGCAGCTGGAACAGTTCGAGAAGGGTCATGCAGCTTGCCTTTCATTTCCCCAGTTCGGATTGACAAAACTGTCCGTATGTTATCGCATCTTTTTACCGAGACCAAACTCTATACATAAGAAACAGGCTCTCCTGTAAAAATGTCGGAAGCAATCGTAAAATTGCACAACAACGCCGCACCCGAAAGTCAAATGCGGCGTCTATATCAATATCTATGTTGTATCGCTATGCGAATGGCTCGTCCTGCTGTATGGGAAACGTCACCGTAATGGTGGTTCCCACGCCCAACTCGCTCGACAGATCAAGCGTGGCGTGATGATACAGGGCCGCATGCTTGACAATGGCAAGCCCCAGGCCGGTTCCGCCGCGTGCCTTGGATCTACTCTTGTCCACGCGATAGAACCGCTCAAATACCTTGCCCTGTTCTTCAGGCGCGATACCGATTCCCGTGTCGGCGACAGCGAGGAACGGATGGCCTTCGTCGTTGGTGCCGCACTGCAGCGTAACCGTACCTCCGGGCCGATTGTAGCGGATGGCGTTGCTTGCCAGATTATAGATGAGCTCGTCGACCAAGCGCGACACGCCTTCGATGACCACAGGCTTGGTCTCATGACTTATCGTCACATTCGCCTGACGGGCAACCTGTTCAAGACGCTGTTCAACCGCGTAGATCGCACGCGAGAGCTCAATAGGCTCCGTGGACCCAATGGGCACCGCCTCGCCCTCAGTTGCACGTTCGGCCTCGTCCAAGTTAGACAGCGTAAGGATGTCGTTGACAAGCGCTGCCAAGCGGCCCGCCTCACGATAGATGCGACCGCCAAAGTTGCGCAGGTCGTCCTCGCCCTCGACCATGCCATTTGCGATGAGCTCGGCATAGCCCGAAATCGCCGTAAGCGGCGTCTTGAGCTCATGGGTGATATTCGCCGTGAACTCGCGGCGCATACGGTCGTTGTCCGCTAGCACCGCCATTTGGCGCTTGAGTTCCTGGCGCTGCGACTCGATACGCTCAAGCATGGGGACCATCTCGGCATAGGCGTGCTCATAGCTACGGCGTGGGTGATCCAAATCCACCTCTTGCAACGGCGCGATGATGGCACGGGACTCACGGCGCGCCATAAAAAACGAGAGTACTGCACCCGCTGCTGCGATAAGCAGCATCGGCGCCAGCATCGACAGCAAAATCGCCGCAACGCCAGGCTGGGCCTGCGCCAAGCGAACGACCTGGCCGTTATCAAGGGTGACGGCGCGATACAGCATAATCTCGTCGAGTGTGGAGCTTGCGCGCTCCGCGGAACCCGAACCACTCTCAAAGGCCTCGATGACCTCGGGGCGATCGCCATGGTTGGGCAGTGTGGAAGGCGACGCCTCGTTGTCGTAGGCAACAGATCCGTCCTTATTGATCAGCGTGATACGAAGATCCTCGCGATCGAGGCTTCGCAAGAACGGAATGGGCTCCTGCTGCTCGTCGAGGGCGGCAGCAATGAGCTCGGTTTCCTGCGCCAGATTGGCACTCGTGGCATCCGCCAAAGTGTTTTGCACAAAGAACGCACCCAGCACCGTAAACGCCACGATAACCGCCATGGCGCAGACAAAGATCGTCACAAAAACGCGGTGCGACAGCGTATGTTTTCCCTGGGGGGCGAAGACCACGGGTTACCCCTCCGATGCGGTGGCCGCGGTGTCGTCGCCTTCGGCACCATCACCGGCAGAAGGCTCGGCCAGGCGATAACCCACGCCGCGCACGGTCTCGATGGCGCTGGCATGCTCGCCCAGTTTTTGGCGAAGCGTCTGCACGTGCACGTCAACGGTGCGCGAACCGCCGTCGAAGTCCCAGCCCCACACGCTCTGCAGCAACGACTCGCGGGTAAAGACCACGCCGGGCTTGCGCATGAGGTACTCGAGCAGGTCGAACTCGCGCAGGGTGAGCTTAAGCGGCTCGCCGGCAACGGTCACCTCGCGATGGCTGGGCGAAAGCACGATGTCGCCCACGCTGAGCACATCGCTCGCCTGCTTGACCATGCCGCCGCGACGCAGCAGTGCGCGGCAGCGGCTCGCAAGCTCCATGAGCGAAAACGGCTTAGTCAGGTAATCGTCGGCACCGCCATCGAGCGCCATCACCTTGTCGAGTTCGGTGTCCTTGGCGGTAAGCATCATGATGGGCACCGTCGCCGTCAGGCGATCGGCACGCAGGCGACGCATAATCGCCAAGCCATCGGTGTCGGGCAGCATGATATCGAGCAGCACGGCATCGGGCACCCGTCGTGCCACGGCAGCTTTAAACTCGCCATCACACGAAAAGCCCTCGGCCTCGATTCCCTGCTTGCGCAGCGCGTAGACTGTCAAATCCCTGATGTTGTCATCGTCCTCGACGTAATAGATCATGTTGAACCCCTTTGCGGCCGATATGACCGCATCTTAACCCTAAAGGCACCTGTAAAAGACAGCGTCAGCCAAAACGCCCCGTCAAATAATCCGCGGTGCGCGGATCGGACGGATTCTTGAAGAGTTGCGCGGTGGGCGCGTGCTCCACCAGCTCACCCAGCAAAAAGAACGCAACCGAATCGGAAATACGCGCGGCCTGCTGCATGTTGTGCGTCACGACCACCAGCGTGCAGGTCTCCTTGAGCTCGCAGGCCAGCTGCTCCACCACCAACGTCGACACAGGGTCGAGTGCCGAGGTCGGCTCGTCCATCAGCAGAATGTCGGGCTGCACGGCAAGTGCGCGGGCGATGCACAGGCGCTGCTGCTGTCCACCCGAAAGACCCAGGCCTGACTCTTTGAGCTTGTCCTTGACCTCGTCCCACAGGGCAGCGCGACGCAGGGAGTCCTCGACCAGCTCATCGAGCACGGCGCGGTCGCGCACACCCATACCGCGAGGACCGTAGGCGACGTTGTCGTAGATGCTCATGGGAAATGGGTTGGGGCGTTGGAACACCATGCCCACGCGCTGGCGCAAACGGCAGATGTCGCAATCGCCCAGGATATCTTGACCATCGAGCGCAATCTTGCCCTCGATGCGGCAATCCTTGATGCCGTCGTTCATGCGGTTAAAGCAGCGCAGCAACGTGGACTTTCCGCAGCCCGAAGGCCCGATGAACGAAGTGATCTGCTTGTCGCGGATCTTGATATTCACGTCCTTGAGCGCATGGTGATCGCCATAGAACAGGTCGAGGCCCTCGACGTCGATGCGCGTCGGCGAGGCGGCAAGATCCTCTGCCGTGGGGCGAGTCGCATCCCCAACCTCGCGCTCATGCGCGGCCTCGGCCTGCGCTTCCATGAGTTCTTCAAGCTCCGTGGGCTCCACAGCCGCAGCAGCCGTCATACCGCACACCTCCATATCGATATCAATTCAGCAGTATCGATAGTAGGAATCGCGGCTCATACGCACGTGAGCACATTGTCAAGTGTTTGTAAGGGCACACTGGCTATGCGGCGGGCAGCTCGATGGTGAATATCGTGTGTTCGGGCGTCGATTCACATGCAACGGTACCGCCGTGTGCCGCGATGATCTCCTTGGCAATAGCAAGGCCCAGGCCGGCACCACCGCGATTGGTCGCACGCGCCGCATCCAGGCGATAGAACTTCTCAAAGATCACCTTGAGCTTAGCCGCAGGGATAGGATCGCCCTGATTGATAAAGCGCACGCGCACGCCGCCATCGTCTTGGCGCCTGGCCTCAATCGTGATAGTCGAGCCCTCATAGCTATAGGCGACGGCGTTTTTCATGATGTTGTTGAACACGCGGGCCATCTTGTCGCCATCCACGAGCACCGTCAGGTCCTCGCGAATATCAACCTGGGCTTCCTTATGCTGCTCGTTGAGGATGGGATAGAACTCGTCAGCCACCTGAGCCAGCAGCAACCCCAGATCAACATAGCCGCGCGTGAGCACGATATCGTGGAAGTCAAAGCGCGTGATATCGAAGAACTCCTCGATGAGTGCATCGAGCCGGTGCGCCTTGTCGAGCGCCACGCCCGTAAAGTGCGCACGTTGCTCGACCGGCAGCTCAGGAGCCTCTTGAAGCAGCGAAAGATAGCCCACCACACTGGCAAGCGGGGTGCGTAGGTCATGTGCCAAGTACGTGACCAGATCGTCCTTGCGATGAGACTCGTCACGCAAGGCCTGTTGCACCTTGCGCTCGCGATCGCGCACACGGTTGAGTGCGCCCTCGACCTCCAGGAAGTCGCCGTCGATGTTGTCCCAGGTGTCGGGGTGATCGATCAGGCGATCTTGAATACGAGCGGCCAGCACACAATCGGCATGCTGCTCGCCCTGCTCATAGCCCTGGTAGTACAGGGCGCGGCCGCAAAAGAACAGCACGCACACGGCAAGCGCCAGCACAAAGCCAAGCATGTTGAATACAAAGCCGGCATCGAACAGCACCGGCCCTTCGATGCCGCCGAGTGCCATGGCGCCAATCGCCAACGTCATGGCCCACGCGGCACCGCCAATCACCACGCAGCGGCGTACGATTTCAAATCGATCGATCAGCAAAAAGCCGACAAGCAGCACCGCCAAGATTCCAGCGATGTTATCGATGCCAATCAGCAGCAGGCTCAGCAAAAAGAGCAGCACCGTTGCAAGCGCGCGGTTGTCGACGACCGACCTCACGTATTCAAAGAGTCGATCGGGCACCTCGAATGCCTGCCTATCGTCTTTTGTCATATCCACTTCCCCACCATCAAAGGCGTTATTCGATTATGTAGCCGACGCCCCAGACGTTTTTGATAAAGCGCGGCTTTTGAGCGTCGTCACCGATCTTTTCGCGCAGGTGGCGAATGTGCACCATCACCGTATTGTTGGAGCCGGGCATAAAATCCTCGTTCCACACCGCGCGGAACAGATCCTCCACGACCACCACACTGCCGCGATGCTCGACCAGATACAGCAAGATGGAATACTCGATGGGCGTGAGGCGCACCGGCGCACCGTCCACCATTACGGAACGAGCATCGCGGTTGATCTCCAGGCCGTCGAGCTGGATGGTCGGCGACTCGGCCACCTGCGCGCGGCTACCGTAGCTGGTGTAGCGACGAAGCTGAGCATGCACGCGCGCGATGAGCTCAAGCGGACGGAACGGCTTAACCACGTAATCGTCCGCGCCAAGCGAAAGGCCCTCGATCTTGTCTTGCTGGGCATCGCGCGCCGTCAGCATGATCACGGGATAGGTATGGCTGGAACGGATCGTACGCAGCAACTCAAGCCCATCGATATCGGGCAGCATGACATCCAGCAGCGCAAGATCGAACTCCTGCTCCAAGATTGCCTTGGCAGCATCGGCCCCGCTATAGGCGACCTGTACGTCAAAGCCTTCTTTTGTAAGGTAGATACCAACCAAGTCGGCGATGGCCTTTTCGTCATCAACTACCAAAATGCGCTCGTTCATGCGTGCTCCTCTCGCGCTCCATTATGCCCGAGGGGGCGCATGCCACACACAACAAGCGTGGGTGATTAAGTCGGCCTTAAGCACCCTTGTGCCCGTTCGGGCGCGGATGTGGGCCACGCACGCACGCGATGATCGCCGACACCGGCAAACGATATACTCTAGTTCCAGAAGAGACCATCCCGTCGAAAGCGAAATCTGTGAAGTCCCTCACCTCTTTTGCAAAGCGCTCAGCTCAGCTTGCCGCCGGCTTTGTCTGCGCTATCGCCCTTGCCGCTGGCGTGCCCACCGTCGCCGGCGCCCAAGTACTCACGACCGACAATGTTTGCGGCAAAACCGCCGACGCGCGCGGCATCACGGCCGAAAATCTGCCCGATATCGATGCGACCAATGCGCTCGTCATGGGCAAAGACGGCACCGTCTACTATGGGCGCGGCGCCGATGAGCAGGTTAAAATCGCCTCGATCACCAAGGTCATGACCGCAATCCTAACCGTCGAGAATTGCAAGATGGACGAGAAGGTCACGGTGAGCAACGCCGCAGCCACCGTGGGTAATTCGACCGCCGGCTTGCTCGAAGGTGACGAGCTTACCGTGGAGCAGGCACTGCGCGGCCTGATGATTCCCTCGGGCAACGACGCCGCCGTCGTGCTCGCCGAATATGTGGGCAAGAAGATCGACCCTAAGACCAAAGACGCCGAGGCAACCTTCGTGAAGGCCATGAACGAGCGCGCTAAGAAGCTCGGCTGCACCGGTACGCTTTTTGAAAACCCGCATGGTCTGGACTTTGATGAGTGGGCTGGCGATATGCACTCAACCGCACACGACGTAGCGCTGATGATGCAGGAGGCCATGAAAAACGACACGATCCGCGAGGTCGTAGCGAGCGAGGATTCCTGGATCGAGGTCACGGGCGCCGACGGCACCGACCATTCGCATTCCATGGACACGCATAACTATTTGCTGGGCCAAGATGGCAACATCGGTGGCAAGACCGGCACCACCGACGACGCGGGCTATTGCTTTACGAGCGCCTACAACCGCGACGGCGACGAGATCTACACCGTCGTTTTGAACTCCACCACCACCGACCAGCGCTTTACCGATACCGCAACCCTTGCCAATTGGTACTACGGTCACAAGGTGACGGTCGCAATCGCCAACACACAGGAAAAGACCGCCAACGGCAACCCGCTTATGGCGCGCATTGGCCAAACCGACTGGACGGATAAGACGATCGACGCCACACTCGCCGATCCCACGGCGCAAGCGACCGTGTTTTCCCTTGCCGGCGAGGTGACCGAAAAGGTTAGCTACGACGATCTTTCGGGCACGGTGCATGTGGGTGACAAGGTGGGTAGCGTCACGCTCAAGCAGGACGGCACCAAGATCGCCGTCATGGACCTGGTTGCCGACGAGGAAGGCGCAGGGCCGAATCCCATTGAATGGCTCCTTGTGAAGCTTGATCGCTTGGGCCGTCGCATCGACAACCGCCCACTCACGGCAGAAAGCGAGACCGTCGCCAAGGCGCCCGAGGTGTAGGGCGCAAGAATAATAAGTCCACTGAAAGGAGGCGTCCGAAAGGATGCCTCCTTTTTTGAGGTTCGAATCCCCAGCCGCCATTCTTGATAATAAAAAGGGCCCCAAATGGGACCCTTCTTCAAATTCGTACTGGCGGAGAGCTGGGGATTCGAACCCCAGATGCCCTTTTGGGGCATACTCGCTTAGCAGGCGAGCACCTTCGGCCTCTCGGTCAGCTCTCCGTAACAGCCGTTCTATAGTAACCAAACAGCCAAGGATGAGCAAGAGGAAATTTTCTAATTGCCTAGCAGCCTTTCCTTCTTGAAAGCTTCGCCTACCCCAGCGAGCGGTTGAGGGAGCCGAGCTCGTCGTTGCCCATGGTGCGCCACATTTGGAAGATACAACCGCGCGCCAGGAAAAAGAAACCGTTATCGACCAGTTGCACAGCGGCATCTGCCAGCTGATTCGTCACGGCGGACACTGGCGGCAGCTCTAGTCCAGCCTTGTGGATGGTCTCGACCGCTTCCTCGAACGTCGGAGGCTCGCTGACGCCCATCTCGTTCATAAGGCCCTGCATTTCTTCCAGCGCGCTGCTGCCCGACTCCTCGCCGCGCGGCACCAGACGGTAACAAGCCAGCGCCAGGTCGAGCTGATCGCAATTCCAATAGGCAAACGCCAAGCGATAGAACAGGTAGCCGATTGCAGAACGATCGCTGGCAATACGTAGGCCGTGGCGCGCCACCTCGATAATCTCGTCAAAGCGCTCCAGACGCGCAAGCACGTTGATGAGCGCAAAGTGCGACTGCATGGACGAGCGCGCCAGATCGTAAAGATGGCGCACCTCGGGCAGTGCTCGTTCAAAGTCCTCTTGCTCGGCGTAAAAGCTGCAGATCTCGTGTTGGGCAAAGTACAGCGCATCGGGCGCACGAAGGATTCGCACAGAGCGGTCTTCTTCCAACACCGGTAGCACCATGCGCACCAGCTGGTTATCGCAAAACTGCGTTTGAACCGGACCTGTCGCCAAAAGCTCGGCGACGGCGCACTTAGCCTCCAACTCCTCAACAAGACGAGAAAAGCCTTCAAAAGCACCTGTACGGTCGACTTTTGCCTGCTCGCGCAATTCAACAACACGGGCCACGTATGGGTCGTCGTCCTCTTCCATGACCTCCAGCTCGTCAGCCGTATCGGCAAGCAGCAGATCGCGCAGCGCCGGCGGCAGCATGCGATGGTCATCACGCGGACGAGCATGAACCTCCGCAGGTTCAATCGTCTCCGGAGCGGTTGACTCATATGCCTCAAGCACACGCTTGCACGGCATATCGTCCATGTCCATGCTTTCAAGATCCTTGGCGACAGGCACGCAATCGGCCAGATAGGCCGCGCGCCCAAAGAAATACGTTGCAACAACGCGCTCGCCCTGCTCACTGTCGGGAGCAGCAATCTGCACATAGCAGCGCGTGATGCAGGTGCCCGCGGCAAAACACGCTGCCGCAAGCGTGAGTGCCACGCGCGCATCGTGCTCCGCGGCCCAGATCGCACGCGCGTCCTCGTCCAACTCGCGCCAGGCGTCATCTTGAGCGTCGTATTCACGTTGCGGCATGGCATCAACGACAGACTGCCCAAACCGAACGAGCATGATCCCTTCGGCAACGTTTGCCCGATAGGTATAGTCGAGCCGCGTGACCACGTTAAGTGCCTCGACAATACGCGCGAAGCGGGTACGCACATCCCACTCACCGCCCGGCTGGCAAGCCACCGTACCCGGTTTGCCCCACGGGTTATCGCTCGAGGCCGTATCAAGCAGTCGGGGAACATCGTTGGTCGTCTTGGCGATATGCCACGCATCAAAGAGCGCGCAGCCCTCAAGGCTCGGCGAGGATGCCGCAGGGACCAATCCGGCCCCGATGTGCTCAAGGATGCCGGAGAGACGGTTAAGACGGCACTCGATGGCAAGCAGCATGTCAATCTCGTCCTGGTCCAGCAGGCTGCGATCAAAATTGAGATAGAAAAGCTTTGAGCGATCGATGCGAGCCAGGCTCATCTCGGACTTAGCGGCGATGGTGCGCAAGCGAGGCAAGTCAATTTCACTCATAAGGGCGGCGGCATAGCGCTCGATACCGCTCGGATTCTCGGCATGGTCAACGCGGTAGAGCAGCGTCTCGATAGCGTCAGGTAGCGGTGTCGTGTTAAAGCCCAAAAACACCTCGACCGGCTCGGGCAACTTTACGAGCTTGATCTTGTCGACAACGTTTTGCATACCCTCGTCGAGTCCGTCGGCGTCCGCCGTGCTCGCAATGGTATTTTCGGAGTCAGCGAATATCACGTAGCGCAGGAACATCGATGCCATGAACTCACCGTAAGGAAGGGAGCGGGTCGAATTCCATGTCTCGTGATCGGACTGTTCGCGCATGGGACCTTCGGGAGAGCCGACGGTTCGCGCGCACGCGCGCATCGTGCCGTTTGCTCCCCTCACCATAATCTCACCAATACCGGAGTCCGACTCGTCAAGGACCAGTTCCATGTCGGGATCGTTGGGCAGCGGAGCCTCGCTGACGGGGCGGTCCACCTTGTACACCTCACCCGAAACGCTTACGTAGCCCAAAAGCGACACATGGCTTTTGCCAACGAATTCGACGACATAACAAGATTCATGCTGATCCTCGCCAAAGAGTTTCCAGACCACGCCATATGAGCGTCCCGCAGGCTGCTCGGGCATCGCCGGAAAGCGCTTCTTGGGATCGAGAAACCTGAGCTTGTATGTCGGACGCTCTGCCACGGAATATCACCCTGATCGGTCGCTTGAAGAAGGAGTGGTCGCGAATAAGTCGCGACATCTACTCGGAATCTTACACGAGTCGACAGGAAATCGTCCCTTTGGACGAAAGCACTCAAGCTGGCGCAAAAGAAAAGCCCCCGTTGCCGGGAGCTTTAATCGCAAATGGTGCGGCGTATAGGATTCCGCGCATCCGCTGCGCGGATCCGCACCGGCTTCGCCCGCCTGCCGGCGTGCTCGCCCGCGGGCTAAAAACGCTCCGCGTTTTCTTTACGCCCGCGCCTCGACCGAGGTTCGAATCAATGCGGTGTTTACGTAAAAGAAAAGCCCCCGTCGCCGGGAGCTTTAAAGTCAATTGGTGCGGCGTATAGGATTCGAACCTATGACGTTCTGATTCGTAGTCAGACCCTCTATCCAG
>JAIIWC010000086.1 GCA_022745215.1 Collinsella sp.
CGGTTCTCAAGGTGCACGCCTGGCGGCTGGTCCGGTCCGACCGGGCCGCGCGGCAAGGAGATATATTGCCAGACCGGAGGGGCGCCGGGGGCGGGAATCTGGGCGTACACATTTCCTACACAATTTGGGATCCGACTAACGTTTGCCAGCCGTTAACTACCGCTCGCCGAGCATCTCTTTATATAAGGCAGTCTCATGGTTAAAGCGGATACGTTCCCCTAGCTAAAGCACAGCCAGCATCGAGCAACTCATCACGTTCTTCCACCGAGAACCCCTCGGCGTAGACGCGCACCACTGGTTCGGTCCCGCTAGGACGGACCAGCAGCCACGTGTCATCCTCGAATGCTAAACGCAAGCCATCCATATGACTAACGTTTTGCGGCACCTTGCCACAAATCGACTTGGGGTTTACGCCCGGCAGCAGGGTTCGTAACGTTTCGGCATCTTCGGCCTCAAGGCGCAAATCGCGTCGACCGTAACTCGTCTTACCAAAAGTGTCCTCGAGTTGGTCGACCAGAACGCCCAAAGGCGCGTCCGTCTTTGCCATAAGCTCACACAGAATCAGACAGGCGAGGATTCCATCGCGCTCGGGCATATGCGCGGCGATGCCGATACCACCGGCTTCTTCGCCGCCTATGAGGACGCCACCCTTCTTCATCTCTGCCGCTATATATTTGAAACCGACTGGTTTGACGGTCACGCGGCAGCCAAGCGCCTCGGCAATGCGACGCACGAGCGTCGAGCACGAAAGATTGACGACGACGCGCCCCTCCAAATTACGAAATTGAACCAAGTCGCCCAAAACGAGCGCCATGATCTGATGCGGATGTATATATCTGCCGCGCTCGTCAACCGCGCCGATACGGTCGGCGTCGCCGTCGGTCACCAGGCCAGCGCAAGCTCCGTCCTCGATAACCGTATGCTCGCAAGCGTCCACCCACGGCTCAACGGGGTCGGGGCAGATATCCTCTTGGTCAGGCGCCTGCCCGGCGTGAATCTCGTGCACCTCAACGCCAAGCTCGCGCAGCAAGTCGGCAAGATAGCCCTGGGCTGCGCCGCCCATGGGATCGACAACCACGCGCAAGTGCGCGGCGCGGATGGCTTCGGCATCGACAAATGATGCCACCGCCTGCATATAGTCAGGAATGATATCCGCGGTGCGATATTGCCCCTCGATCCCCATTGGCTCGGGAGCCATGGTCTCTTCGAGCTCTTCGATGACATCCTGGTTGGCGGTTGAGCCGTCACCCATGCGAATCTTGAGACACAGATAACCCTGCGGATGATGGGACCCCGTCACCATGAGCGCGCCGCACGCTTCACCGTCATAAGCCGCCGCCCACGTAAGGGCAGGGGTCGGAACAGGTCGCGAAGCGAGCACGGCGTCTAGCCCGTGCGCTGCTAGCACACCCGCCGCAAGCTCAGCGAACTCGCGCGCCAGGGGCCGAGTGTCGAACCCTATATATACCGTTTTGCCCGGATTGGTCTTTTGCCACAACTCGCCGACGGCATCGGCGATACGGGCAACGTTATCGGCAGTGAAGTCCTCATCGACGCGAGCGCGCCAACCGTCAGTTCCAAAATGAATTATCGCGCACACGCGCAGACACCTCACAGTGTTTGGATCATGGTACGCATGAGGTATACCCGCGATACACACTCGGCAACCTGCCGGCACCGGCATTCACCATTTGGGCAAATGCTGCCGAGGACATGCAAGCAATAAAAAAACCGCCCCGTATGGAGCGGTTTTGCCCTTTATATATCGAGCGCCTCGGCCATCGCTGCCGTAGTGATTGCCGTGGTTCCACAGCAACTGCCCACCATTGCGGCACCGGCATGTCTCCATTCGATGTATGCGCGCGCGAAAGCTTCGGGGTTCTCGTGCCATACGGGGCCATCCTGAGTCTGGACCGGATCGCCCACGTTGGGACGCACCGTGACGGGAGTAGTCGCCGATGCAACCATCCTGGGCACCGCCGCGTTCGCGGCCGCAAGCGAACAGCAATTAACACCAACCGAGTTTGCGCCGTGTTTTTCGGCGTACAAAACGGCTGCCTCGATGTTGAGGCCATCGCCCAACAGGTCGCCCTTATCGTCAACGACAAAACTCACCAGAACAGGCATGCCGTCGGCGGCATCTCGGGCGCCGGCAAGCATGGGCTGCAAATTACGGATAGACGTCACCGTCTCGATCAGCAGACCGTCAACACCAGCATTGAGCAAGGCGTGCGCCTGTTCGCGCGCAATGCCTCGGATCTCACGAAACTCGGCAGAGTCCTCGGCAAACCACTCAATACCGATCGGACCCATCGAGCCCAGCAGCAGCTGAGGGTGCGCCTGGCGGGCATCGTCGACGGCCCCGCGATTGACCTCCGCCACGGACGGCGCAATCTGGTCGTGCTTGAGGGCATAGCTTGATGCCTGAAAGGTATTGGTAATGAGTACCTGCGCGCCGGCGGCAACATACAAGCGATGGATACGAGAAACGGTCTGCGGCTCTGCCAGATTCCAAAACGCCGGTGGAATATCGGCGGCATCGTACTCACTCAACAGAACACTGCCCATGGGGCCCTGCGCCAACAAGGTCTCGCTCGACAAGCGGCGCGTAAGTTCCTCGGCACCAAAGCGATTGTAATAACTCGTATCCATATATTTCCCGCTATTCCTCGACGCTGATTCCCTGCTTTTCGAGATAGGCGAGCCAGCGGTTCATCGTGTCCTCGGATAGCGCATGCTCCATCATGCAGGCCTCGGAATCGGCTCGCTCAAATTCGACACCGAGCTCCTGAACCAAAAACGTGCGGACGAGGCGATGACGGTACCAGATAGCCGTGCCAACCTCGCGGCCGCGATCGGTCAGGACTACCTTGCCGTAGTGCGATTGCTCGACAAGCTCGGATGCCTTGAGCGCCGAAACCGCTTTATTGACCGATGCCTTGGAGACGCCAAGGCGCTGCGCGATGTCGACCGATCGCACGCCGTTGGTTTCCCCCTCTTCGCTTTCAATGCGAACCATGCACTCCAAGTAGTCTTCGTTCGCCACCGTCAGATGTAGTTCGCGCGAGCTATTTGTCGTATCCATGATCTTCCGTCCCTTCTGCATTCAATGGCTGATTCTACCCCATCCAAGCGTCGTGGTATGCCGTGGCATACCGTGCTAGAGTTCTTGTTGCACACGACGACCAAGATTGGAGCGGTCTTTATGGAAAACACCACCACGAGCCCCGATGTCCTCGAACGCTTTTTGCGCTACGTCCAGATCAACACGCAGTCCGAGGATGCAAACTGCGACCAGGTACCCTCGAGCGCCGTTCAGTTTGACCTTGCCAACGTGCTGGCTGAAGAGCTGCGCGAGCTTGGTGCGGAAGATGCCCACGTGACCGAGCACGCCTATGTCTGCGCGCATATCCCCGCAAGTGCGGGCGCTGAGGACAAGCCCGCCCTGGGCCTGATCGCCCATCTCGACACCACCGAAGTTGCACCGGGCGCCGGCGTGAAGCCGCACATCGTACACTACGAAGGCGGCGACCTGGTCTGCGGCACGGTTGACGGTAAGCCCGTTGCCATGAGTACCGCCAAGCTTCCCGCCCTGAATGACCTCGCGGGTGAGGACCTGGTCTGCAGCGATGGCACCACGCTGCTGGGCGCGGACGACAAGGCAGGCGTCGCCGAGATCATGTCGCTTGTCGCGCGTATCGCTCAGGACCCTTCTCTGCCCCATCCCGCACTCGGCATTTGCTTCTGCCCTGACGAGGAGATCGGTCACGGAGCCGAGCTGTTGGATATCGATACCTTTGGCTGCAAGTACGCCTACACGGTCGACGGCGGCCCCATCGGCGAGCTGGAGTGGGAGTGCTTTAACGCCGCCGAAGCGACCGTCCGCTTTGAGGGACAGTCCATCCACCCGGGCGACGCCAAGGGCCGTATGGTCAACGCGGGCAATCTGTTCTGCGACTTCAACGCGTTGCTCCCCTACGTGCAGCGCCCGGAGTATACGGAAGGCTACGAGGGCTTTTATCACCTTGAGGGTGTATCTGCGACCGTCGATCACGCCACAGCGCGCTACATCGTCCGCGACCATGACGCCGCCAAGTTCCAGCAGAAACTCGACCTTATTGATGCCGCCGCCTCGATGCTCAACCAGCGTCTGGGTGAGGAGCGCGTGACGGTCGAGATTAAGCAGCAGTATCGAAATATGGCCGAGATCGTTCGTGACTATCCCGAGCTTATTGATGTTGCCAAGGAAGCCTACCTTGCCTGCGGCGTTGAGCCCCAAGTGCTGCCGATTCGCGGCGGCACCGACGGCGCGCAGCTGTCGTTCCGCGGTCTGCCCTGCCCCAACCTTTCCACCGGCGGCTATTGCTACCACGGCGTCAACGAGTTCGTCCCGGTCAGTTCGCTCGTGAAGATGACCGACGTGCTCCAGGAGCTCGTCGCCCGCTTTGCATAAGCCTGGCTGCACAAGTCCAAAAGACGAATCGCCCCGTCCTCAACCGAGAACGGGGCGATTTTTTGCTGCAATGAGAACAGGTTGACGCACGCCAGCCTCTTAACGCAAGGAGTGTCCCAAACTGCCGGCACAAAAGGAACGTCCCCAAGTGCCAAGTGCATCAAGAGTGTCCCCTTTGACCAGTCGTTTAAGAACGTCCCCAATGACTAACGTCGCAGGTTGAGGACGGGCAGCGAGCGGGTCGCATTTGAGACAAGGTGACGTGAAACGAAAGGGCGCTGACCTTCTGGTCGCGCCCTTGAAGTTGAACGTCAGATTGTCCAAATGCG
>JAIIWC010000023.1 GCA_022745215.1 Collinsella sp.
GATTTTTCTGGGACGGGGATTAAAAACTCATTGATCCCCGTCCTTGGCAGCTCATTTGGGACGGGGCTTTTTTGACTGGTATGATTGGTGCGACCATTCCAACCAGCTAAAAGAGCCCCGTCCTAAATTGACTATCGAGAGGATCTGCCATGGAGCGTATCGCGAGTTTTTCCGTTGACCATCTGCTGCTTGAGCCCGGCGTGTACGTGAGCCGCATCGACCGCGATCCGGTGACCGGCGCCGCCGTCACCACGTTTGACCTGCGCCTGACCACGCCCAACAAGGAGCCGGTCATGAACACGGCCGAGTGCCACACCATCGAGCACCTGGGCGCGACGTTCCTTCGCAACCATGCCGAGTGGTCGAGCCGCATTGTCTACTTTGGTCCCATGGGCTGCCGCACGGGCTTTTACCTCGTCGTGTTTGGCGAGGTGACGAGCGAGGAGATCCTGCCGCTCGTGCGTGAGCTGTTCGAGTTTGTCGCCGGCTTTGAGGGCGATGTCCCCGGTGCCGCTCCCGAGGAGTGCGGTAACTATCTGGACCAGAACCTCCCCATGGCAAACTGGCTCGCACGCCGCTATCTCGACCGTGACCTGGCCGATATCGATGAGAAGCACCTGCATTATCAGCAGGCGTAAGGACTTTATCGTCCAAAACGCGCGCATTGGGCGCCTTCGCTTATGCGGGGGCGCCTTTTTGTTGAGTGGTCGGGACGAGCGTTCAAAATCGCTCATGTTTGTTCTAGAATGTTCGTATAGTCACATTTACGAACAGGAGTGAACATGCATATCTATTCTGTCAACGATCCCGAGTTCAAATCCTATGGCAACGTTTGGGACAACGTTCCGTCCGAGCTCACGTCGCCCGTGCTCGAGGCGCTCTCTGCCACGCCCATCCCCGAGGGCAGCAAGTACGTAGCGAGTGCGCCGGAGCTCGAGGGCGTCAAGGATGCCGATAAACTGGGCTTTCTCATGTTTGGCGGCCGACCCTTCCAGCTGGGCTGGTGTAACGGCCACAACACGCAGCTCAACTGCCTGGAGTATCACCGCGCCAGCGAGTTTAACCTGGGCGCCCGCGACTTTATCCTGCTCGTGGCGCATCGTTGGGAGATCGAGGACGGCAAGCTCGACACTGCGTGCGTCAAGGCGTTCCGCGTGCCGGCGGGTACGGTCGTCGAAGTCTTCAACACCACGCTCCACTACACGCCCTGCATGGTCGACGACGGCGGCTTCCAAGTGATGGTTGCGCTGCCGGCGGGTACCAACGGCCCGCGCCCCGAGGCGGCGGCCGACATGCCCGCGGCCGGCGACAGCTACTGCTACTGGAAGGCCGACAAGTGGGTCCTCTGCCACGCCGACAGCCCCAAGGCAGCCGAAGGCGGCTACGTGGGCCTCGTCGGCAAGAACCTCGACATCGCCTGCGACTAGAATCTTCTGTCTCGATCTGTAACATCTAGCGGGCTAAATCGTCTCTACCTGTTACAGATTTAGACAAACTGCAGGGGCTGCCCGAAAAATCTCGATTTGTAACACCAGGCCCGGTTTTGGCTGCCTACCTGTTACAGATCGAGACAAACCGCCCCAACCACCACAAAGGTGCCTGTCCCCTTTGTGGTGGTTTGGGCATGCGGGTATCAAAAAGTGTCAGATGGGGGCGGCTGTCGAGCGCCCGCGTGCGAAAAGAAGTGTCGACCTGCGCCGCTGTCGTTGGGCGAGGCCCTATTTGCGGGGATACTGAAACCACGACAAGCAGCGTATGAAAGGATCGATGCATGGCTTTCCGTAAAGACTTCCTGTGGGGCGGCGCGACGGCTGCTAACCAGTGCGAGGGCGCCTACAACGTGGACGGCCGCGGCCTGGCCAACGTGGATGTGGCTCCGCACGGCCCCGAGCGCTATGCGGTGGTCTCCGGCCAGCGTAAGATGCTCGACTTCGAGGACGGCTATTACTATCCCGCGCAGACCGGCATTGATTTCTACCACCACTACAAGGAGGACATCGCCCTCTTTGCCGAGATGGGCTTTAAGACCTTTCGCATGAGCCTGGCGTGGACCCGCATCTTCCCCAACGGCGACGAGACCGAGCCCAGCGAGGCTGGCCTGGCCTTCTACGAGGACGTATTCCGCGAGTGCCAAGCGCACGGCATCGAGCCGCTCGTTACCATCACGCATTTCGATTGCCCGATTCACCTCATCAAGGAGTACGGCGGCTGGCGCAACCGCAAGCTCATCGACTTCTACAAGAACCTCGCGACCACGATCTTTACCCGCTACAAGGGCCTGGTGAAGTACTGGCTCACCTTCAACGAGATCAATATGATTCTGCACCTGCCGTTTATGGGTGCCGGTCTGGTCTTTGAGGAGGGCGAGAACAAGGAGGCCGTCGAGTACCTGGCCGCCCACAACGAGCTCGTCGCCAGCGCTTGGGCAACCAAGATCGCTCACGAGATCGATCATGAGGTCAAGATCGGCTGCATGCTCGCCGCAGGTAGCTACTACCCCTACAGCTGCCGTCCGGGCGATGTTCGCCAGGCGCAGCTCGACAACCAGGACAACTACTTCTTCGTCGACGTCCAGAGCCGCGGCTACTATCCGGCCTATGCTGTCAAGAAGCTCGAGCGTCTGGGCATCGATGTGGGCATGACCGACGAGGACCGCGAGATCCTGGCCGCCAACACCGTCGACTTCATCAGCTTTAGCTACTACTCCACCCGCTGCTCCGCCGGTGCTGATAACCCTGATGTCGAGCGCACCCAGGGCAACGCCTTCGCCGGCGCCAAGAACCCCTATCTGCAGGAGAGCCAGTGGGGCTGGGCCATCGATCCGCTGGGCTTCCGCATCACCCTCAACGACCTGTACGACCGTTATCAGAAGCCGCTGTTTGTGGTCGAGAACGGTCTGGGCGCTAAGGATGTTGTCGAGGAGGATGGCTCCATCAACGACGACTACCGTATCGACTACCTGCGCCAGCATATCGCCGCGATGCGCGATGCGGTGACCGAGGACGGCGTTGACCTGCTGGGCTACACCACCTGGGGTCCGATCGACCTGGTCTCGGCCGGCACGGGCGAGATGTCCAAGCGCTACGGCTTCATCTACGTCGACCGCGACGATGCAGGCAACGGCACCCTCAAGCGTTCCAAGAAGAAGAGCTTCGATTGGTACAAGAAGGTTATTGCTTCTAATGGTGAGGACCTTTCCTAAGGAAGCTGAGACACTCGACTTCAGAGTCTCCTGATTAAGGCGCCCGGCGAGCAGTTAATGCTTGCCGGGCGCCTCGCCGTCGGCGGATTTTGGGACATGTGGCCCGCTTTTTGGGCCCGCCTGTCGGTACACTAAAAGCACTATGGGTACCCGCGAGCGACATATCGGCCACGCGGCCGCCCGATCCGCACCCGTGGCGGATCCCAGGGGCGGCAGGCTCTTCGCCATGCCGCGATTCCTTGTTGGTATAACACATCAGGTGTACCGTCACCGCGTCTTTGCTATCGCCGGCGCCATCACCGTGCTGTTCCTCATGCTTTTGGCAGTCTTGCCGGCGCTGTTTGCCTCCGACCCCAAGCTTTCTAACGCCGTGCCCGCCTATAGCGAGGTGTCCGAAGAGGTCGTGGATGCGCTCGTCCATTCGAGCTCTCTCCCGCTGCTTGTCGCCGCAATTATATTTTCGATCTGGGGCGTATCGGTCTATCTGCGCTGTTTGGACTATGTGTTGCGCCGCCGTCTTGTTGCCGTCGCCACCATCTGCGCCCTCTGGATGATTGAGGTCATTCTCAAGTACAAGTCGTTCACACCGTTCTATGCCACTGTGCTGTGGTACCTGTACTACGTGCCCATGACGCTCATTCCGCTGCTCTACCAGCTGTGCGGCCTGCGCCTTGCGGGGCTGGAACAACACCGTGCGGGCCGTCGCTATCGCAGCATCCTGTGGGTCGTGGCCATCCTACTTATCGGTTTTGTGCTCACCAACGATTTCCACCGGCAGGTATTCCACTTTGACCGTGCAAGCGACACCTGGAGCAACGATTACACGTACGGCTGGGGCTATTTCGCCGTCTTAGTGTGGACGGCCTTTAACTTCGTGGCCTTTTTTATCCTGGTGGGCCGGTCCTCGTCCTTTCGCATCCAGCGTTTCTCGGGCACGGCGGCGCTCGTACTGCTGGGTGGCGCATTCTTTGCCATCTCGTATGCTCTGCGCGTGCCCTGGGCATGGAGGCTCAACTTTTCGCTCGTCTATTGCGTCCTGTGCGTGGTGGCGATGGAAATCTGTCTCGATTGCGGTGTCATTCCGTCATATCACGACATTGCTGGCATCTTCGATACCTTGCCGCTCGACCTCAAAGTTCTAACGCGCGACCTGCAGGAAGTCTATGCCACACCGGTGTCGAAGCCAATGCCGGCGGGCGTGTACGAAGAGCTTCGGGCCCAGGAACACGGGCATGCCCATGCCTTTGCCGTGGCGTCCGATCCCGATGTAATGTATCGCGCCTTTCCACTGCTGGGCGGATCGGCCCTGCTTGCCCAAGACGTGTCGGAGCTCAACGAGCTTAACCGTGAACTGGCACATCGTCGCATGGAGCTGCAGCGCCAAAATGAGCTGCTCACGGCCGACTACGATCTTAAGACGCATCTGGCGGATCAAGAGGCCGAGACCTTGCTGGTCCAAGACGTGGACCAGGCGCTTGCCCGCGCGTTCGAAGAGATGTACGACCTGCTGAGCTCGCTGCCACCGTTGACCGACGAGGTGTCTTCACACGAGCGTTACCGCATGCTGCAGCGCGCCAAGATGCTCGTCGCCTATTGCAAGCGCAAAGGGTCGCTCACGTTGGCGCAGCACGGGGAGAGCGGTTTTGATCGCGACCGCATTCAACTCATTGCCAATGAGCTCGCAAGCGACCTGCGCACCATCGATGTCGATTGCGCCTCGATTATCGCCATACGGCGCCCGATGCACGCCAGTACGGTAAGCGCCCTGTACGACTGCGTGTATGACTTTGCGTTTTTTGCCTACACCACCGACCATCCGGCGCTTATGTATCACTTGGGCGACCATGACCGGTGCAGTGTCGAGCTGCGCGCCACGCTTTTTTCCAACGATGATGAAGATCTTTCGCAGACGCCCGCTGCGCAAGAGCTCGAAAGCGCTCTGCAAGGGCGCAACGTGGCATACCGCCTTGAGGGCGAGCCCGGCCAGCTGCGCATGATCGTCTTGATGCCGAGGGCGGGTGAGTGACGATGCAGATTTCGTTCATCCTTCCCCAAATCGTTGCGCTCGATGTTGTCTTTGCCCTGGCTGCGTGTCTGCAGATGATCCACGTCCCGCTCATCGCATCGCGCCGCTCGTCCTATAACCGTAAGGTGATTTGCGCCTACGAGACGAGCCTTGTGCTTCACCTGATGATTTCGGCGCTCATCTTATTCGCGTCGTCTGGCTCGTATCTGGTGGCGCCGCTTGACGTTTGCGCCAGGGCAATGGGCGGAGTGCTGTGGCTCAATGCCGCGATCTTTGCCTATGGCGTGGTCCTTATGGTGCACTATCGTCGCCCTGTCATGCTGGCCGAGCTGCTGCTTGTTGGCGCCGTGACACCGCCGGTGGTTTTTGCCATGGGCTCGGTGTGGGCCGTTATCCTTATCGCAGAGGGAGCGTTCTTCCTGTTCCGTTCCGTTGCGGCGCTCTTGATGGACGTCCGTAACCGCCAGGAGGATATCACCGCGTTCTCGACGATCGAAACCATCAACGTGATTCCCGTGGGCATCCTGTATCTGGACTCGAGAGGCCGTCCACTGCTCATGAACCGCTGCATGCGCAAAAACCTGGTGGAGCTTCATATGCCCACCGACCTAGGCGATATGAGCGGTACATGGAACGACCTGCGCAAGCTCAGCATGCAAATGCCCGAAGGCGGTAAGAACCGCGTGCGGATCAACCTGGACCGCTTTGGTGAGGCGCGTGCGGTGGTCGAGGTTTCTCCCGCCGAGATTCGCCTGTTTGTGTGCGATGGCGTTATGGTCTCGGGCCGTTCGTTCGAGCGCATAATCGGTCTGGATGTGACAGAGTATGCGCATGCGCATGACCGCCTGGCGCAGGCCAACCACCTGCTTGAGCTTGCGGGCCAAGAGCTCCAGGCCCAGATCGAAGAAGTCAAAAAGGTTGCCGACAATGCGGCCTACCTGCGCATGCGTTCCCGCGTGCACGATGTGATCGGCCAGCGCCTGTCCATCCTCCATCGCTATTTGGAGGAGGGGCGCCTGGACGACGAGTCGCTCGAGCAGATCGATCCGTTGCTGCGCTCAATCGCTGCCGATCTGCGCAGCGGGGGCGACACCGAACCGGCAGAGCAACTGGGCGATATCGTCCATGCCTTTGGCCTGGTGAGCGTGCAGATCGATGTGGAGGGCGAGCTGCCAAGCGACGTGCGTGTCGCGGCAGCCTTTTTGCAGATTATCCGCGAGGCCTCGACCAATGCCACCAAGCATGCGCAGGCGCATCGGGTCCATGTGCGCTTGTGGCAGGAGGGGACGGATGCTGACGCCGTCGCGCACATGACGATTTCTAACGACGGGTCCCCGGCCCCCGTATCGTATCGCGAGGGAACGGGTATCCCAGGTATGAGGCATGTCGCGCAAGATCTGGGTGGCAGCCTAGAGGTCCACGCCACCCCGCCCTTTACGCTTACGGTATCCATTCCGCTTAACGCCAACGACACGTCCCAAAGGAGAAACTCATGATCCGCGTGTTAATTGTCGAAGATCAGGCCATCCTGCGCGAGAGCCTGGCGCGCTCCGTTGGCGACCAGCCCGATATGACCGTCGTTGCCGCGATCGCCGATGCCTCCGAGGCCTTGGGTGTCGCGCTCAAGGAGCGCCCGGACATGATACTGATGGACGTGTGCACCGAACACGATTCAAACGGCATCGTGGCGGCGGCACGCATCAAGGAGCAGCTGCCCGAGTGTCGCATCATTATCATGACAGGCATGCCCGAGATCACCTTTGTCGATCAGGCCCGCGAGGCGGGCGTCGATAGCTTTGTGTACAAGAACGTCGGTATCGACGAGCTGTTCGCCGTGATGCGCTCCACGTTGGCTGGCTACTGCACGTTTCCCAAGCCGCCCGAGAGCATTTTTTCGGGCACGGCAGCCCTCGACGATGTCGAGCTATCGATTTTGCGCCTTGCCTGCGAGGGCAAAAGTCGTCGCGAGATCGCGGCCGAGCTGTTTATGAGTGAGGGCACCATCAAGCGCCGCATCTCGGAGATCCTGAGCAAGACCGGCTACGACAACATCATGCGCCTGGCCGTGCATGCGGTGACCGAGGGCAGCATCGTTCCCAACATGGAGCGCCCGTAATCGACGCGCTCACCCGTGTTCCGGCGCCGCAAAGATAGGCCGCCCACCGTTTCGCATCTAAAAACGGCGGGCGGTCTGCTTGTATGGGCAGTGCTGTCGGCACAAAGCGACGGGGCCGCAGGATCATTTCCTGCGGCCCCGCCTGGTGCCCGCGGATATGTCCGCCAATCCGCGGCTGTCGATGTCTGTCACCTACGCGATAGTTGCGCTGTAGGAGGCGACGTCCTCGTAGGAATCGGTCAGATAGGCGTCGATGCCGATGGTCGTGTTGACCAGGCTGTCAAGGCTGTCGAGCTCGCCGCTCGAGAAGGTGAATTCCTCGGTGGCGTTGGTGCCGGGCATCAGGTGAGCCGAGAACCAAGGCTCCTTCATGGTACCGTTGACGTTGGTCTTGCCGCTGGGGGCGTAGAAGGTCAGGTCCTTGTCGCTCTTGTTGGCGATGTTGACGACAAAGCCGATGTCGCCCCACTCGTCCTTGAACTTCTCGGTGACGGTGATGGTGCACAGGTCGTCATCGGCAACGGTGACGGCGGGGGAGATTTCAATCTTCTGGACGTCGTCGTCTTCGACGGCCTCGTCGATCTCTTCTTCCTTCTCGGCCGCCTCGCGATCCTTCTTCACCGTGCCGGACAGGTCCTTGTCGGACTTGCTAAAGACAAGATTGCCGTCATCCTCTTCGAGGATGAGTTTGCCGTCCTTGAGCTTCATGTCATGCGACTCGTCTTCGGCGGTGATGGTTACGGTGGTGGCGTCCTTTACCTCCCATTTCAGGTCGACGACTTCAAGGAACAGGTCGAGGGCGCCTGTACCGTCCTCATCGAGAATCAGGACGCAGTGGACACCCCAATCCTCGAGCATCTTCATGTACTCATCGGTCAGTTCTTCGCCCTCCAGGGTTCCACCCGAGAGTTCCCAGCTGCCGACGAAGTTGGCCTTGGGGTCTTTGCCGCCGCCGCTGCAGCCCGTCAGGGCAAAGGCGAGCGCAAGGACGCATGTCAGAAATGCGAGTACGGACTTTTTGAACGTTGTCTTCATGGTGTCCTCCTTTATCGAACGAAACCCATAGAAGCAAATGCGGGGGTGGCGGATCCCCCGCCAATTACCAGATAGAGGGGCTAGGGCCTGGGCGTTCCGCAGTTGCTGCAGAACTTGCCGCCGTTTTCGCTGCCGCAGTTGGGGCAGAACCACTTGGCCGGTGCCGGGGCGGGAGCGGGGCTTCCGCAGTTGCTGCAGAACTTGCCGGTGTTGGTGGCACCGCAGCTGCAGGTCCACGTGCCGGCCGCAGGTGCGGCAGGAGCCGGTGCGGGGGCGGGTGCCGGAGCCGGCTGTGGGGCAGCCTGCTGCTGTGCCTGGCCGGCGGCAAACAGCTGACTGGCGTTCATGCCACCCATGCCGCCTGCCATGCCCATGCCCATAAAGCCGGCCATCGCGCCGTTGGGGTTGGCCGCCGCGGCGCGCATCGCGTCGCTCTGGGCGCTGGCGATATTGGCGGCCGCCATGGTGGGGTCGCGCATGACCGCGGCCTTCTGCAGGTCCTTGATCATCTGCTCGTCTTCTTGCGAGGCGGCGATGGAGTTAACGCCAAAGCTCACGATCTCGACGCCGCGCAGGTCGCGCCAGTCGGCGGAGAGGACTTCGTTGAGCGCGCGGGCGAGCTCGGTGGTGTGGCCGGGGATGGCGCTGTAGCGGATGCCCATCTCCGAGATCTTGGCAAAGGCGGGCTGCAGGGCGGTGAGCAGCTCGGACTTGAGCTGGCTGTCGATCTTGTCGCGTGTGTAGCTATCGGTCACGTTGCCGCACACATTGGTGTAGAACAGCAGCGGGTTGGTGATGCGGTACGAATACTCACCGTTGCAGCGCACGGAGATGTCGACGTCCAGACCGATGTTGTTGTCGACCACGCGGAAGGGCACGGGCGAGGCGGTGCCGTACTTGTTGCCGATGATCTCCTTGGTGTTGATGAAGTAGACGCGCTGGTCCTTGCCCGCGTCGCCGCCAAAGGTAAAGCGGCTGCCGATATTGGCGAAGGTTTCCTTGATGGAGTCGCCCAGGTTGCCGCTAAAGACGCTCGGCTCGCTGCCGGTGTCGAAGACGAACTCGCCGGGCTCAAGCGCGACTTCGATGATCTTGCCGTTTTGCACCACGAGCATGCCCTGGCCGTCGTTGACGGCGATGACGGAACCGTTGGAGATGACGTTGTCCTCGCCGTGCGTGTTGGAGCTACGGCCGCCGGTGCGCTTGACGCCCTTGCAGGCCAAGACGTCAGCGGGCATCGATTCACAATAGATAAATTCTTTCCACTGGTCGGCCATGACGCCGCCGGCAGCTCCCAATCCAGCTTTCAAGAGTCCCATGGTGATCTTCCTTTCTCGTTAAAGTCGGGGTGGTATTGGTCAGAATGGTTAATCGTCCTTGTTGTCCTTCATGACGACGGTGGTCTCGGTATGGCTGAAGGTGTCGTGCTTCTCGGTCAGGTCGAGCTCGCCGCAGTACTCGTCGGCGTGGGTCGCCTCGTTGGCCGTCTTGAGCTGGCTTACCAGCAGCACGTCTCCGATGATCACGATGATCAGCGGCGCCACGATGTTGATGAGGATGCCCTCGATATCAAAGGTGAGGTAATCCGGATCGAAGGCGTATTCGCCCATAAAGAGAATCTGGGAGAGGATAAATCCGATCACAAAGAACAGCACCGAGGCGATGATGAGCTTGGGCTTGGAGCAGGGGAGCTCGCCGACCATGCGGCCGGTCTGGCCGTTCATGGCAAACAGGTAGCTCTTGCCGTTCCACGAGGTGGAGAGCATCCAGACGGGGAACAGGGCGTAGTCGCTGTCTTCCCAGGTGTAGTCGAGTTGCTTGCTTTCGACCGTGGCGTCGTCGTATTCGTCGACGACGGTCTCGCGCAGGGCCGAGATCGTGCTCTCCTCCATGCGGCGCTCGGCGCGCGCCTTGCAGGTCTCGCAGTCCTCGTCGTAGCGGTTGGCGATGTAGCCGGGCATATATGCGACCGAGAACGGACGCAGCGCGTCGTAGTCAAACGGCTCGATGGCGTCCATGTGGCCGTCGGGCATCTTGGACGATCCGTCGACGGGCACGCGCTTAAACGAGATATTGCCCTTGCGATAGGCATCGTAGTGGTCGGTGGTCGTGACGGTGCGGTCGGATTCCTCGGTCACGGTCTCGTTGGTCGCGTCAAAGTACACTTCGCCGTCAACGCGGGCACCGTAGAGCCAAAACGGCACGTAGACACCTTGGACCTCGTCGATGTGGTTGCCGGTGACAAAGCTCTTGGGCAGCAAGATTTTGCCCTTGTAGTGTTCCTTGAGTGCGGCCGTGACGTCGTCGCGCCCGAGCTTAAACGGAATCACCAGGTCGGGCGAGAAGTCGCCAGAGAGCTGGCCGGGCGCCACGGCGGAGTTGCCGCAGTACGGGCAGGTGGTGACGGCGACGGTGCCGTCGGACACGAGCTCGGCGCCGCACGACGAGCAGATGTAGCCGGCGTTTTGGGCGAGCTCCTGCACCGCGTCGTCGGCGACGGGCTTGGGAGCTGCGGCTGCGGCATCGGCTTTGGCATCTGCCTTGTCCTGGCGCTCGCGATAGAGGGCCTCGACTTCTTCGACTTCAAAACGTGAGTCACAGTAGTCGCAGACAAGCTTTTGCTCGGCGCTGGCAAAATGCAGGGGACCACCGCAGGCAGGGCACTGATAGTTAACGCTCTCGAAGGCCATGATCGGTCCTTTCCGTGCCGGAGGCTATGCGCCGATGGCGCCGCCGCAGTATTCGCAGCGCCCACTGGCATCGGGAATGGTGGTGGCTCCGCAGAAGGGGCAGGTCACCGCGGTCTTGGGGGCCTTGGCGGCCACGACGCTGTCGCGCGTCTCCTGGCGCAGCTGCACCAGCGCGTCGCGGACCTCGGTTGCCTGGCGCTTGGCCTCGCGGTATTCGATGGAGCCGCGCTGATCGATGGTGGAGTCGTTTACGCGCAGGTTGATCTCGGTAAAGTACGGCGTGTTGACGTGAATGGTCAGATTAAAGTCGTAATCCAGGTCGTAGCGCGGCGGGTTGTAGCTCTCGCGCTCGCCGTCCTTGGTCTCGCGATAGATTTCGGTGCGATGCTCGTCGATATCCATATCGCAGCCGAGTACCTGCGAGAACTCGATGATGTCGGGATTGGCGTCGCGCCAGCGGCTCTGCGAGGTGATGATCAGCAGGCCCGCGTCCTCGTCGAGCATGATGTTGGTGCGCCCGGCAGAAAGCGTGCGCGTGGGGTTGAACGACGCCAGGCGCTCGGCATTGGCCTCGCGGTAGGTGAGCTGCTCGCGGATATCGTCCGCGGTGCTGGAGCGATAGCCGTGAAAGTAGGGGGAGAGCTTGCCGGCGCACTCTTTGCACAGGTAGCCTTCATTGATTTTTGTCTTACCTAGAAGTCCCAGCTCGGTACCGCAAATCGCGCACTCTTTCTTCTCGAACATCTTGTCAAAGAAGCCCATGGCTGCCTCCCATCAACTGGTAGCGTGTGTCACTTTTGATGATGGGGGAGTGCGCAGCCTTTCACGATACCCAGACGGCTCAACGAGTCTCCACAACTGGGACACATGGCCCATTTTCCTACTCATTGGGGACGTACTTAAATGAGTGAAACTACTCATTTAAGTACGTCCCCAATGAGTGCCTGCAAAATGAGAGTGGAAAATCTCCCGTTTTTGGCCTGCTTGTGGGCTCAAAGTGGGAAATTATCCACTCTCGTCATTTGGGTGTCCAAAAATCCTCGCTCGTTTGGCGCCTGGGGACACTCTTTGTCGAATGCGGCGGCTGCCGAATGTGGGCGCCGTCCTTGCTATGCCACGGTTACGGCGATCTGGGCGTAGCGGGTGCAGGGGCGCTCGGCGCGCGTCTGCACGGTGAGGGTGAGCACGAAGCGGTCGCCGGGTCGTGCGTCGGCGGGCACGATGAAAGCGGTGCCTACCGTGCATTCTTGCCACAGCGACAGATCCTGGACGCCTGCATAGCTCGATGGGTCTACGGCCACATCCCAATGTGCATCGAAGCCCTTGCCGTCGGGGTCGACGATGGTCGCTGTAAGGTTGACGCGCTCGCCGGCTGTGGCGCTGCGGTCGGCCGTGACCTCGACAACATGCGCCGGATGCGAGCAGGCTGCCGGATCATGGGCACACCATTGCGCGCGGGCGGCAAAGTCTTCCTGATAGGCACGCAGATAGGGATTGAGATTGTCGTCTGTGGGCGTGCCGATGGAGGCAAAACCGGCGGGCGCGTTCGCATCGGGATGCCCATCAAAAAACATGCGGCCCAGCAGCGTATCGAAGTCGCGGTCGTCGATACCGCGCAGGCCAAACGGAAGCAGCGGAATATAGGTCATGCTGTCGCCTTCGGCCATAAAATCGCCGCGCTCAAACTGCACCGCGGGCATGCCTTCCAGGCCCCAATCCAGACGGGCATGCTTGCCAAACTGAAAGCGCTCGGGCTCGTTTTCGTAGACCTTACCATCGCCATAGAGCATATAGCGTGCCATGAGGGGTCCGTTGCCCTGCGTGAGATTCCGCTCAGGCCAAGGAGCCTTAAACAGCGGGAGCGTATCGGGCTGAGCTGTTTTGGCGTCGAAATAGTTGCCATACATATAGGGCGTACGCCAAAAGATGAGCTCGGGAAAGAGCTCACGTCCATGGTCGAGCCACGAGTTGTCCTGCCCCACGCCATCGGC
Organism: Collinsella sp.; assembly: GCA_022745215.1. Classification (GTDB taxonomy): domain Bacteria; phylum Actinomycetota; class Coriobacteriia; order Coriobacteriales; family Coriobacteriaceae; genus Collinsella. Next base: position 13,061 of record JAIIWC010000023.1, read on the forward strand.
AACGCCCATAACGCGCACCTTCTGATAGACCCGCTGCTGCACGGCGGGCCACTCGGGTGTGGCGCGATAACGCTCGGCAATACTCATCAGGGCGCGAACGATGGTGTTCATGCCACCCCAGCTGAGCAGCCATAACGTACACGGATCATCATCCAAAATCGCCTGCGCAATTACGCGAGACCCCTCAGTTTCCTCAGTCACATCACCCTCAAAGGCAACATTTCCCACAAAGGTGCGCTCGATCATCTGGGCGGGCGTGGGAAACGGCGGCTCACCGGCAGCGGCCGCATTTGCCTGCAACTGCGGCCAAGCCTGGGCATATTCATTGCTCCAGAGGCTCTCAATCCAATGCTCGGGAAACGGACGATACTCACGAAGCTCCCCTGCCAGTGGATCGGGTTCATGAGGCACAACAGCCCACTCATAAGAGCGCCGCCCTTTGGTCCGCCAATGCGAATTCACCTCGCCGAGCGTATGAACCCCATCCCCAAGAAAGTGATACTGCGAAGCCGTATACACCACAGCCTGAACATCAAGCAAGTTGAGATACAGAGCCAAATGAACAAGCGAGTTCATATCATCGACTTCCATATCAGTGGTAACAATCACTCGAGTCAACTTCTGGGACATAGGAACAGCTCCAATCAAAATCAATTCAGCCAGTTACGCGCAAGGCAAGACGGGGCCCACGCCCCCATCGCCCGCGACCCGGCGGCCCGCCGGAAGCGGCCGACCAGCGTTTCGAACAACGTTAACTTAGAGGGCTCTGACCTTTAGTTTTGTAAACATTCCGCAGCGCGAGCCCCGCTTATCCGATGCTCCGAAGGAGCAGGATAAGCGGGGCTCATGCGCGAGGACGTTTACAAAACTAAAGGTCAGAGCCCCCGATGGGATGGTTACCTCGAAACCCTGGCCGACCACTCCCAGCAGCCCACCGGCTCGCCGTCGATGAGTACGTTGCCCCCGTCGAAGTCTTGATAACACAGGTCGTTGAATTGGTGGATCCACACGCCGTGGTTGAACGTCTTTTTGGCCGAGCCGTCGGCTTCGCGATACACGCCGGTCAGGTCTTCGACATGGCTAAAGTAGGTGAGGTGCACGTTGGCGCCGGCATCGCGCAGGCGCGCCGTGAGCGGCAGCACGGTCTGTTGCGGTGACACAAGCTCGTCGCCCTTGGAGTGCGTAAACCACAGCGGCGTCTTGGCGAGCGCGGCCACGTCCTCGTCCGTGGCGTTGTACCACGGGGCGCAGCAGGGAAGGCCCGCGGCGAAGAAATCGGGGTAGTCGGCGCACAGGCGCAGGGTCATAAAGCCGCCGTTGGAAAGACCGGCGACCACGATGCGGTCGGTGTCGATGCGGTCGGCATGCTCGGCGACAAACTCGTCGATAAGCGCCTTGAGCACGGAGGAGTAGATGCTCTGGTTGGAGCGACCGAGTTGCTCGACGCCGTTGTCCATCCAAAACGTGGGCGACTGCGGCACGAGCACCCAGGCAAAGCCGCCAAAGTAGCGCTGGATCTGCGCCTGGCTAATGGCCGTCACGCGGTTGCCGATATAGGCGCGCGTAGCGCCTTCGCCTTGCGTGGCGCCCTTGCCCTCGCCGGCGCCGTGCAGATACACCACGAGCGGTGCCTTTTGGGGCACGACCGTCGCCTCGGGCGCAAAGGGGTTGAAGCATGCCGAGTCTTCGGCCTTAAAGCTGGGCTCAAAGAAGCCGTATTCGAGCGCGATGCCGTCGACGGCGGTCTTTTGCGTGGCGTTGCTCCAGCCTTTGAGCGCGGGGCAGATATCGCCACGGCAGGTGTCGAAGACCAGGCCGCAGGTGGGATCGTCGCCGTCGTTGCCGGGAAGAGCTGTGAGCTGCGTGATGCGCAGCTGGTCATCGAGCATGCGCGAGCCCATGACGCCGCCTTCGATGGTCTTGGTCAGGCGCTGCTCGGCGACCTCGAGCGCCACATGGGTGCCCACGGCGAGCTTACGTCCGTTCTCGTCGCACGGATATGCGGCGAGAATGTCGATGTAACCCACGGAGGGCGCGGCATGGTCGGCGCCGCGCTCCTTGCGCATCAGAACCTCGCCCGAGCGCTCGTGACGCTCTACATATATATGGAAGGTGTTCGCGTCGATGTCGTTGGCGCGCACGGTGCAGGGCAGGTCGAGTACGACCTTGCTGATCCAGGGGCCAAAGTCGCCCAAGGTGGTGACGGTTGCGTAGGTACACAATTTGAGCTCCATGAGCTGCCTCCCTTACGCCGCGAATGCCTGGCATCTGCGGCAATACAAACTAAACATGTTTAGTGTAATCTAGAATTGAAGAATAACCAGATGAACTCGGTAAACGGCAAAATTGAACACGTCGTGAGCTACTAAACATATGTTTACTAGCTTCTAGCAGGGATTCTGTTGATGAGTTAACAGATCAGTGAGGTGTTCATCAAAATAAAATCCCACGTAAATGGCTATATATCAATAGAGGGTCAAAGAGACCATTTCCCGCCATTCAAATACGTTCACCCCCGATTTCCTACCGTTCACCGGACTGTAGACGGCAAAATTGCCATAAATTCGGCGCTCCGTGTAAACTAAAGCCCGTAAACGTTCAGTAAACACCTTGTTTACAAAAGCGTATCCAAGGGTCCGGCAACCGTAAGGGGTTATAGTCGCCGGGCCAAAGGCGTGCCTAAGCCCAAGGGGGCTGGCACACGAAGATATGGGGAGGGGTCCCATGGCAGTAGATAACAAGCAGATTGCCACCGATGTCCTCGAGCTCGTGGGCGGTGCGGAGAATGTTTCCGTCGCCACCAACTGCATGACGCGCCTGCGTCTGACGCTCAAGGACAACAACAAGGCCGACGTGGAGAAGATCAAGAAGGTCAAGGGTGTTCTGGGATGCCAGTTCGCCGGCAGCCAGCTCCAGGTCATCATCGGCCAGAACGTGCCCAAGGTGCTCGCCGAGTTCGTTGCCATCTCCGGCGTCAAGCAGGGTGCCGCCGTCGACGAGAACCTCGATGCTTCCAAGCAGAAGTTCGAGCTCAAGAACCTGCCGAACATCATCCTTGACTATCTGTCGGGCTCCATGACCCAGCTCATCCCGCTGCTCATGGCCGGCGGTCTGTTCCGTACCATCGCGGCCGTCCTCGGCCCCACCATGCTCGGTGTGCTCTCGGCCGACGACCCGACCTATACGTTCCTCTACACCACGCTGTACGAGGCCACGTTCACCTTTATCCCCATCTACCTGGGTTATGCCGCGGCTAAGAAGCTCGGCGCCAGCCCCGTGCTCGGCATGCTGCTCGGTGGCGCCCTCATGGCTCCTTCCGTGGTGAGCGTCGCCACCCAGGAGGGCGGCGGAATCATCTCCGTCTACGGCATCCAGATCGCCGCTGCCAACTATCAGCAGTCCGTCCTGCCGATCATCCTTTCGGTGCCCGTCCTCTACTTCATCGAGAAGTTCTTTAAGAAGGTCATGCCCGACGTGCTCTCCACGGTCTTCACGCCGTTCTGCACCATGATCGTCACCATCCCCATCGCCTTCATCGTCCTCGCCCCGATCGGCAACGAGATCGGTACGCTGATCGCTAACGCCCTCTTCGGCCTTGCTGACCTTGGCGGCATCGGTATCCTGATCGTCATGGCCGTCCTCGGTGCCTTCTGGCAGCTCTTCGTGGTCTGCGGCATGCACATGCCCGTCATCCTGCTCGCTCAGGTTCAGATCATCGCTGCCGGCTACGATCCCTTCGTCTTCGTTTCCACCAACTGCGCTATGGCCGCTGTCTGGGGCTGCGCCTTCGGTGCCTTCCTCAAGATGAAGAACCCCGACGAGAAGTCTCTCGCCATCGGTTACGTCATCTCCGCCATCGCCGGCGGCGTCACCGAGCCCGCGCTCTTCGGTATCCTCATGCGCTTCCGTCGCACCATGCTCGGCATGTTCATCGGCGGTGCCATCGGTGCTGTGTTCTCCGGCCTCATGGGTGTTACCTACTACCTCGCAGGCGGTGCGTCCAACTTCCTGGTCTTCACCAACTACCTGCAGGGTGGCCAGATGAACACCGTCTGGGCTATCGTTGGTATGGCAATCTCCTTTGTCATCGCCGCTGCCGTCGTCTTTGCCTGCGGCTTCTCCAAGGAGGAACTCGCCGAGATGGAGGCCTAAGGCCAAACCGTTCGGTCACATATGACCTCACCTACACGACAGGGCCCCGTCAGGCGTAAGCCCGGCGGGGCCCTTCTTGCAAGGTAGACTGATGGGGCGGACGGGATTCGCCCGCGAGGGTTTGCCAAGCGGCGGGGGCTTTTCGCACGGGGTTACCGCGAAAGCCCCCGGCGGTTCGCAAATCCTTTATCAAACGAAAGGACATGCAGATGAGTTTGGGAAAGCTGACCGTCAACGGTCGCCAGGACGGCTTTTTGTGCGAGGGCAAACCGTTCTTCTGGTTTGCCGATACGTGCTGGAGCGCATTTACGAGCATTGCCGAGGATGACTGGGACTACTACCTGACCCGCCGTGCCGAGCAGGGCATGAATGTGCTGCAGATCAACACGCTGCCGCAGTGGGACCGCTGCTGCCCCGACCTGGGTATTTGGCCCTATGCCAGCGAGGACGGCGTGCACTTTGATTGGTCCCGTCCCAACCAGGCATATTGGGACCGCGCCGCCGCCATGTGCCGCGCGGCCGTCGAGCACGGCATCCGTCCGGCGCTCGTGCTTATGTGGTGCAACTACGTGCCCGGTACCTGGGGTGCCAAGATCGCCGAGCGTTGCGGCGCCGAGGTTATGCCGCGTGAGGAGGTCCGTGCCCACGTTGCCCGCGTCGTCGAGAACCTGGGCGAGTTCGACCCCGTCTACGTGGTGACGGGCGATACCGACTTTGCCGGCGACGAGGCGATCACCTATTACGAGGACGCCCTCGGCGAGGTCGTTAAGCGCGCGCCCGACGCGTTGCGCACCATGCATATCAATCGCGGCAATCGCACCATTCCGGCGCAGTATCTGGACCGTCTGGACTTTTATATGTTCCAGCCCGGCCACAACTACGAGGGCCAGCCCGAGGCATGGCGTCTGCCGCAGGACTTTATCGCCAACTACCCTAAAAAGCCGATGGTCAACTCTGAGCCTTGTTACGAGCAGATGGGTGCGTCGCGCAATGTGTACTGGCGCTTCACCGCGCAGGATTGCCGCGCGAGCGTATGGTCGTCGATTCTTGCCGGCGCCAGTGCCGGCGTAACTTACGGCGCACACGGCGTTTGGAACTGGCAGACATCGCGCAGCCAGGGCTCGGTGCTTGGCGAGGGCTTTGACATGCCGTTCCGCTGGCAGGAGTGCCTGCAGTTTGCGGGCGTGTGGGACTTTGGCGCCATCGAGCATGTGCTTGCCGGCCTGGGTGCCACGGCTAGCGACGACGCTCTTGCCGTTATCCCTGCTCAGGAGCTGCTCGACGACGCGCGCGAGGCCATCCGCGTGGCGCGTATCGGCGAGCGTGTCGTCACCTATCTGCCGCGCACCACGGCGCTTACGTTTAAGCTCGATAGTGCGCGCGGCTGGTCGGCGACGGCCCTCGACATGGAGGCCAAGCGCATTGCCAAGCTGCCCGTTCGCGATAACGGCGACGGCACCGTGCGCGTAGCTCAGCATCCCTTTGAGCATGACGCCCTGGTGATCCTGGCCCCCGGGCGCTAACGGCTCTTCTCCAACATTTACAACCCAGTCCCTTTCATTAGGCTGCGACGGAATGGTTCCTGCATGACGGCTTTAAGCTGCCAAGGGGAGCCATTCCGCCACGCTCATTGGGGACGTACTTAAATGAGTGGTCTCGTGAGTTTGAGGGCGAGTCGGGCGCTCGATACAAGGTGAGTGTCGTGGACACATGGGGCATGACGGAGGAGGAGCTTCCCGGAACCTTTGAGGGCAAGTTCCGCATCGATCTCCCAAGTAAGCAGTATATGATGCTTCGCCTGACCAAATTAGAGGCGTAAAACAGAGATAATCGGCACCGGGCGTGACTTGCTGCACGACCATCGCAGGGGGGTAGCCCCTGTGATGGTCGCGGCGATGCGCGTCCGGGGCTACGCTTGTAAGGAGTGAACATGCAGGAGTTTTTTGGAATCGATGTGGGCGGTACGGCCGTTAAATGGGCTGTGCTGGGCGAGGATTTTTCCATCCGCGAGCGCGGAAGCCTGCCGACGGGCTTTACCACGGCTGAGGAGACGGTCGCGGCGCTGATCTCGCTCGTCGAGCCGTATCGCGAGCGGGTGAGCGCCGTGGGCGTGAGTGCGCCCGGCGGCATCTACGAGGGAGATGTCACAGGAACGATCCATCGCGGTGGTGCGCTCACGTTTATGGATGGCTGTCCGCTCGGAAAGCTCATGCGCGAGGCACTGGGGGTGCCGATTGCCGTCAATAACGACGGTAAGTGCTGTGCACTCGGTGAGTATGCGGCTGGCGCTCTGCGCGGGACGCGTTTTGGCGTGGTGCTCGCTATCGGCACGGGCATCGGCGGCGGTATCGTCATCGACGGCAAGGTCCTGCGCGGCGCGCACTGCTTTGCAGGCGAGTTCAGCTTCTTGCGCAACGATGTCACGACTGCCGCGAACATGGGAAACTCCTTTGCCGATTCGGGCGGTTGGCGTGCGCTCCGCGATGCTGCCGTTGCCGAGAAGGGCCTGCCTGCGGGTTCTCCGGTGGACGGCCGCCGCGTCTTTGAGTGGATCGCGAGTGGTGACATGGCGGCGCAGCGCGCACTCGACCGCTACGCTCGCGCCTTTGACGGACAGCTCATCAACTTGCAGGCCGTGCTCGACCCCGAGGTCTTTGTGATCGCAGGCGGCATCTCGTGCCATCCCGAGCTCGTTGATGCCCTGCGTGCGCAGATGCCGCTGGCCCTCGCGAGTTACGAAGGGACCCTTGCCGGCATTCCTGTGCCGCAGATAAAGGCGGCCGAGCTCGGCAACGACGCCAACCTTTACGGTGCCGTCCAGGAGGCCATACGCCTGGTGTAGCGCATTGGACATAATCATTGGGGACGTTCTTGTTTGACTAGTCGTTTAAGAACGTCCCCAATGACTATCCACAGAATGAGAGTGGATAATCTCCCGTTTTTGGCCTGCATGCGGGCTCAAAGTGGGAGATTATCCACTCTCGTCATTTGATTGGCACTTGCGGCACTTGCACTCATTGGGGACGTACTTAAATGAGTGGCAGTTGGGGACACTCTTTGTCGAGCTAGAGACCGCGCGCGCCTCTTCTGGGTCATGCGGCTCAAAATCGCGGCGTCATGCGGACGGCTGGGGTCGAATTTGCAACATTTCGAACTTGGCTTCGATATTGAGATTGGTTCTTTATTAAAATGGTGTTCCGGACAACAAAGCGGGTGGGGGTTACCATGAGGGACCTGGGAGACACAACCGCATATTTGCGCCGGGGCATGCGGGAGATTTTGTGCCTAGCGCTGTTCTTCTTCACGTTTTTGGCGTGCGAGTATCTCTTTGATGCGCGCATGGCCGAGTTCGTGCCATCGAGTGAGGTCGTCATCTACGAGAGCATCGTTGTCGGCGCGAGCGTGATTGGCTTTTTCGTGCGCCCATTTCTGTACTATCGCCGTCCCCAGATGATCGATGCGACGAGCGATATTACGGGCGTGCTGTTGGTATCGGCGTTGCTGCTGATGATTATGGCGGTGCGGTTTGAGGTAGTAATTGCCGGCGGCCTGGTGGCGTGCTGCGCCCTGGGCTATTGCGGATCGACCGCCCATGCCAATCTTGCGCGGCGTTTTGCGCAGACGCCCTGCCTGGCGCGCGCCGTGGCGGTTTCCTATGCTGCGGGCATTTTGGTGCAGGTGCTCAACCATATGGTGATGCCTGCGGGCATTCCCCAGCAGTCTGTTCTCATTGCCTGTGCGATCGCGCTGGTGGGGCTGCTTCACGGTGCCCGCCGCGCTAAATTGCGTGATGAGCCTGCGCCCGAGTTCGAGGTCGGGATTGCCGAGCTATCGGTCGATGCGTTGGAGCGTGGCGCCAGGTGGCACGATGACCCCGAGGCAAAGGCGGCCTTTCAGGGCGCCGTGGTGCGTCTGACGGTGGCGACCGCTTGCCTCACCGGCGTGTTCGCGGCCCTCAACGCCGGTCTTACGACCTCGCATGCCGCCGGCGCCATCGATCTGGGTGACTGGCCGCGTTTGCTGCTGGTTGTGAGTGCACTTGCCGCCGGCGCCCTGTATGACCTGCGCGGACGCTCGTATATGAATATCATCATGACGTGCGCCGCCATGTTGTCCACGCTCTCGTTCTTCGTGCTTATCACCGATGGCAACGGCGGTAATGCGCTCGCCGCCACGATTATCTTTTACCTGGGCACGGGCTTTTTCGTGGTGTTCTTCACCGCGAAGTTCGCCGCGATTTCGATGTATGCGCGCTGGTCGTATTTGTGGCCGTGCATGGGCCGCGTCATCAACAACATTTGCTCAATGCTTGTGACGGCTCCGGCGGTGGCGATCATCTCGAGCCAAAACGTGCTAATGGCGGTGAGCGTCGTACTCGTGCTGTTTGTCGGCATTGCGATCTCGCTGCTGGGACAGTTTGGACAAGACGGTGAGGGCGAGGCGACGCGCGGCAGGCTGGCGCTTGCCACCGACGATCTTGGCGTGAGCTGTGAGCCCGGCCAGGCCGACACGGTGCCCCTGGAGGCGCCGGAGCTTTCGTTTGACGATCGGCTCGATGGCTTCGTTGCCGCCTTTGGGCTCACCAAGCGCGAGCGCGATGTTCTGGAGGCACTGGTCGTTTCGGACGACAGCGTGCAGGACGTGGCGGCGGCACTCTTCCTTTCGCGTTCCACGCTCTATCGCCACATCGCTTCGATCAACAAAAAGACAAGTGCCTCCTCGCGCGTAGCCCTCATCAACTTCTTCTGGTCCTGGACACCCCAAGACTAGCTAACCACCACAAAGGGGACAGGCACCTTTGTGGTGGTTTTTTACCTGCAAAAATATGAATATGAGACATTTGTCACCTGCCGTTTTGGTGCTCAAAGGCATATGAATGTGATGCTGAGCAGAGCAGAACGGAGGGGGTGCACCTATGGCGTCTCGGGGTTGCGCGTCTAATAAAATTGCGGGCGCGCTTATCGCCGTGGTGGTCTTTGCCGCGGCGGTGACACTCATGCGAGTTTACGTTGCCGGCGACCATGGCGCTCGGGGAAAGACTGCCGCGCAAGTGTCGCTCAACGACTGCGCTGCCGTTCCGGTGGCGGTCAAGCTTATCGAGGACGGGGAGGCGCGGACGGTCTATGAGACCGACGATGCCGAACTGGTCGCATCGACTTTTGCTGTGCTCGATGGCTGCACCGTGGGGGATGCGGTGGATGAGCGGACGAGCGATGCCGGCCGAACGCTCGTCTTTGTCTATACGGATGGCTCGGAGCAATCGGTGGAACTTGAGGGCAAAAACATCGTGCTCGATAAGACGGCGTACCGACTTAACGGTGCCGATGAGTTATGGCGGCAGCTTGCCGCGATCAAAAACAGCTAACGAAATTAGGGATGTACGGGATGAGTGACTTGAGATTCTGCCCAGCGTGTGGGGCGCAGCTGCCTCGGGTCGCCGGCGTGCCGGTGCGATTTTGCCCGGGGTGCGGCGTCCGACTTGAGGGCGTTGTGGGCTACTCGGGCGCCGTGGGGGCTACAGATGGGGCGACTGCCGATGACGATGCGGACGAAGGCGGCGACCCGAGTGTGGACGCGCCGGCCGATGCGCCGGTGGAGACTGCCGGCGTCGCGTCGTCGTCTCGTGACGCGGCCACGACGGATATGCCTCACATCGGTGACCTTGAGCTTCATGCCGCACGCGATACCTCTGGCGGCCAGGCACTCGCGCAGGTGGCGCTGCCGCGGGGCTGGCATATCGAAGAGGCGCATCTTGAGCGCAGCGGCAGTTTCGACTGCCCGATTTCGGTTGGCGTGACGGCGGCGGGTCCGATGGGTGAGCGGATTGTGTACCGCTCCGAGCTCTGCTACGTGGATGCGGGCGCCGTTGCCAAGCGTATCCCCACGCAAACCGAACGCAAGGTGTTTGTGCACGTGGAGGCAGCTTGCGACGAGCTGGCTCAGGCCTGTGCGGCACGGCTGGGCGCGCGGGCAGAGGTTGTTGCCGAGCAACCGTACCCATCGAGCGCGGCGGTCGATATCGAGCGCGAGCGTGCCCGCGTAAAGCGCGAGGCGGCAAACGACTTTGCGATCCAGGGCTTTTCGATGGAGCCGAGTGATGTGGTCTATGAGTGCCGCATGCGTCGATATCGGCTCACGGGCGCTCCGGTGCCCACCGAGCTCGCGGTGGCGGCCAAAGTCGAGGGCTATATGTTTTCAATCGGCGGCGTCGCGGGTTCTATGGGCAAAGGTGTTGCCGTTGGGGTCGAGGCGCTGCTGGGCGCGGGCCTTTCGAGTGGACTGATCGGCGGTGTTTTGGGCAAGCGCTTGCGCGAGCGCCAGGCGGCGGCCGCGGCGGGACGGGGCGTCGCGCAAGAACAGCCCACGGGTCGAGGCGGTCGCCCGGACGGAGCGTCGTTCGAGCTGGGCGCGGCCGACCTGCTGCAGTGGCGTATCAGGGACAGCCTCTGTTTGGTTGCGCCAGAAGGTCGCCTGGACGAGGCGGCCTCCACGGCGCTTGCATCAATGGCGTCGACTCTGCGGCTCAATCCGGCGATTGCACGCGAAGCGTCAGCTCAAAAGCAGCAGATGGTGCTTGAGCAGCGCCAACGCACGCAGATGAACATTGCCCAGCAGCAACAGCAGTTTGCAGCCTGGCAACAGATGCATGCCTCGCAACAGGCGGCGTTCGACAGCTACCAGCAAGCGTGGTTCGATCGCAGCGACCGTCAGCACGCCGCGAATATGGCTGCCAGCGCCGCCAATTTTTCCAGCGCGGGCGTGGGGACGGGCGCTGCCTCGTATTCCGATGCCATTCGCGGGGTCAACCATTACACCAGACCCGACGGCACCGATGTCGAGGTCTCGGTGATGGCCGACCAGGCCTGGGTCAACGGTTCTGGCGATGTGATCGGTACACGCGATGGTTTTGAACCCGGTTTTGGCTGGACGGAACTGCCTCGTCAATAGCGTGAGGCGGCTTATGTGTGAATCGATGCCGGGTGTGTTTCTCGGCATTGTGCTAAAGAACGGGAAAGGAACAATGATGAGGGAGACGGTACTTTCGCGCACGGCATTTGTCGCGGCGGCGGGAACGGCGCTGCTGACGCTTGTGGGGTGCGGCGGACAGCGGACGCAGGATGCGACGGGTTTTAACGACGACCGCCCGGTAAAGGACAAGATGAACGCGGGTGCGACGTCGGGTGATTCCGGCGACGCGGACAGCGGCTCGGCGGATGCGTTCGATACGTGGTCGGATGATTGCTGGGATGCGCACCGCAACATCAGCATCGCGGCGCTCCTCGAGCTTAAGGGCTGGCAGTTGCAGGAGTTTGCCTCGCAGCAGGGCTATACCTGGCAAGACGCGCTCGAGATGTACGAGGACGAGGCGGGACACGTGCTCAGCGTCTGCAATATCAGCAAGGACGGCGCGACCGAATGGCTCGGCGAGGACGAAATCGGAAAGCTCGACAAGGGCGGCACCGGAAGCACCGTGATGTTCACGCTGCAACTTTCGGGCTATTCGAGCTGCGAGGATGTTATCGCGGGCTTTTCCGTGCCGGTCGAGGACCGGGCGCAGATTACTTCGGGCTCATGGATCGCGTGCGTATACGGTTCCAACATGGCGCGGCACGTTGCCATGGCGAGCCCGATGGAAAACGGTGACTACCGCTTGGATCTCATTACCGAGGAGGCTATCAAGACCGGTAGGTTTACCCAGGGTGGCGGTGCTCCGACGATAGAGGAATTTTGGCAGGAAAAGACTGGACGCGCGCTCGGCTAGGTGTGACGCGGCCAATACCATAGCGAGGAACGAACATGATGAATGAAGTGACGATGAACCGTGCGGCCTTTGTGGCAGGCGCGGGTGCGCTGGCTTGTGCGCTGGCTGGCTGCTCGGGCGGATTGGGCGGCGCGGGCGGTGCCAAGAAGGCGACCACGGCGGACGCCGCCTGTGTAGACGACAACGCCAACGTGACGGTCTATGCTGCGATCAACTTGGATGGCGCCGACCTAGTGCGCCTGCTCAAGCATCAAAACTATGAGTGGCAAGGCGAGAGCGTGGGCTACGGTGCCGCCGATGATGCGGGACTTTTCGCTTTTACCTTTTCTAAGATTTCGGATGACGTGGACGAACTTGCGAACAGCGCGATACCGCTTTCGGAGTCCGAGTACGAGGAACTTGAGCCGGGCGGCGGAGACGATAGCGTGGCGATTTTGCTCTCGGTGGGCGGCTATACGACGGGCAATCGTGCGCTCACCGGCGCAATCGGCGATGCGGCGATAGTGCAGGAGAAGTGCACAATCGACGATTCCGTGTATTGGCTGGTCAAGGCGCTCGACGGCAGCCGTTACGTGATTTCGGCCTACGACACCGAAGATGATGGCGACAGCGCGCATGACATCTATATCTATAGTGAGTCTTTTATTCACACCGGTTATCTGAGCGGCGGCGACCAAATCGATATTGACGAACTCTGGAGCCGCCTGACCAATGCCTCGTAGCGCACCAAAACCACCACAAAGGGGACAGTGAACTGCACCCCGAAACTTGGACTGAATAAATAGCGACTACGCCGCAAGGGCCCGGTTCCGGAACTCCTCCGGCGTCAGGCCCTTCAATCTTACCTG
>JAIIWC010000087.1 GCA_022745215.1 Collinsella sp.
CCCATTTTTGACCAGCCCTACGGCCTGAAATATCAGGTGGACGGCATCCGGATGGAGCTGAGCTGGCGCCCCGACTTCGGCGCAGAAAAGACCGCTGCCCTGCAAAAGGCCCAGTTCGCCCTTGCGCAGGAGGCCGCGCGGCTCATCGACAGCTACGTTCCCTTCGACACCGGCCAGCTGAAAAACGGCGTCCAGACCGCTTCCAAGTACGACGAGGGCCTTTTGGTGTACAACACCCCTTACGCCCGAAAGCAGTATTACCTCCATGCCGAGGGCACCGACCTGCACACCTTCATGGGCAACAAAGAACGCGGGCAGGAAGCCGACAAGTACAAGGGTCTGCGCGGCTCCTACTGGGGCCAGCGGGCACTTGCCGATGTGGGCGAACATCTGGCCCTCTTCGGGGCCAAGGCCGTCACGACCTTCTGGGGAGGGATGGGACACTTATGAGCGAGAAAGCCACCATCACGGCCATGCGGGAGTGGCTCAAGACCTGCCCCCTCATCGCCGAGGAGCAGAGCGAAAACGGCGCAGCTTTCCGCATTTCCGGCCTCTCACCGGAGCCTGTGGCCGAGTTTTCCATCGAGGACAGCCCCACCGACCCGGTGACGGCTGTTTTCTTTTCCGGCCGCAACCTCGCCAAGAGCTACATCTTCGTCAGCCGTCGCGACTACAGCGAGGCCCAGAGCGTCCAGATCGCAAACAGCGGCTTTTTTGAGCAGCTGACCGAATGGGTGCTGGCCCAGAACGACCGGCATCACCTGCCCCGGCTGGGCGGCCGCAAAGAGCCGCTGCGCGTTTCGGTGACGTCCAGCGGCTACATCGTCGTCGCCGAGTCGGGCAGCTGTAAGATGCAGATGCAGCTCCGACTCGAATATTACCAGCCCAAGGGCTGAAACGAAAGGAGTTTTTCCTATGACTGTTACCGAAGCCGTCAAGCTGTCGGGCCTGACCCCCAGCGCCGACTATACCGGCGTGGAGACCACCGACGACTTCCTGCTGGCCGTCCAGACCGAGGCCAGCCAGACCGACGTGAAAAGCTGGGTGGTCTGTGCCGACCATGTACGGGAGCACAGCGGCGCACTGAACGCCTCCACCACGGACAACACCTACATCCGCACCGGCCCTGTCACCACCAAGGGCAGTGTCCAGCGTACCCTCTCCATTCAGGGCGACCGCTATGTGGGCGATGCATTTCAGGACTTCCTGCTCTCCCACAAGATCGCGTTCGGCTCCGGCCAGAGCGTGGTGGTGCCTTATGTTTACTTCTCTCTCCGCACCGGCAAGGGCGAGAAGGGCGAAGGCGCGCTCATCCTGACCAGCGATGTGGGCGGCAGCGCCGGCGCGAATGCCACCTTTGCCGCCGATTTCAAGGGCATCGGCACCCCGGCTGAGTTCGACTATAACACCGCCGTCGCGGGCTGAGAGAAAGGAGCACCGATAAATGCTGATCCATGGACAGGAATTTGATTTTTCGCTTCTGAACGCCAACGACCTCGACCGTCTGGAGGACGCACTGGACGAGATGACCCGGGAGGGCGAGGCTGAGACAGCCCGCTGCGAACGGGAGAACGTCCGCCTGGGCGACCGTCTCCGCGCACAGGCCCGCGTTTCCATGCGCGGCCTCGACAAGATCTTGGGCGCAGGGGCATCCGCCCGTCTGGGGCTGAACGAAAACGATGTCAGCCGTCTGTACGACGTTCTCGACGAGATCACGCAGGCAGCCGCTGCTGAGAAGGCTCGTTATTCCCGCCCGGCGGCCGCCCCCCAGAACCGCGCCCAGCGCCGGGCTGAGAAGCGCCAGAAGGACAAGCACAAGCCGCCCGTGAGCTATCCGGGCCAGCCTGCCGCCGCCCAGATGGTGGAGCGGGTGGATAAGGCCGCCCGCCGCAGGCAGCTTCTGGCCGAGCTAGCGGCTCTGGAAAATGGCTGACATCCTGCTGGACAAACTGCCCCGCGTGTGGGCAGGCAGGCCCATCGACTGGGATTTCCGGCCTATGGTCTGGTTCAACGGGCAGTATCTCCGCCTCCCGGAGGACGAAAAGGGCCTGCCTGAGCTGGCCCGGGAAACCATGCGCCGGTTTTACCGCGTGGCCGTCCCGCCGGAGGAAGAGGTGGACGCTTTCAAGGCGCTGGTGGAGTTCTACACCGCAGGCCCGCAGGAGGTATCCGACCGCCCCGGCAGCAGCCGCACCGAGGAGCTGGCGCTGGACTACGTCACCGACGGCCCCGCCATCGTGGCCGCGTTCCAGCAGGCATACGGCATCGACCTCACCCGGGCAAGGCTCCACTGGTAGCGGTTCAAGGCCCTCATGTCGAACCTGCCCGAGGAGACCCAGCTGGCGAAGATCATCGGGTTCCGGACGGCTGACCTCACGCAGTTTCAGGGCGAAGAGCGGGAGCGGCGTGCCGAGCTGAAGGAACGCTTCGCGCTGCCCGCTGCCCTGCGGAAAGGAGGCGGTCGCATTGTCACCCTGCAAGACCGCAACGAAGCCTTTGCGGCCCGCTTCCGGCGCTGACCGCGCCCCGGTGCTCTGCCCCCTGTGCGGCCGGCCTCTGCCGGTCTGGGCCATCCCGGAAGCCAGCGCCCGGGGCATCTGGGTCAAATGCAAGAACCCGTCCTGCCGCAAAGAAATCGAAATAAAACTCTAAGCCTGTGCCACTGTGCCTGCGCTCTTTTTCACAGAAAGAGGTGGACACCGTGGCCGCAGATTTTTCCATCACCGGCGAAGTAAAGCTCAACAGTGACCCGGCTGAGAAAGCCACGAGCAAGTGGACCGTGGCCGCAGGCCAGCTCATCGCGGACTTTGCCAAGAAAGCTGCATCCAGCCTGAAAAGCGTGGTCAAGAGCGGTCTGGACTACAACCGCAGCATGGAAAGCTATCTGACCAACTTCAAGGTCATGCTGGGCAACGAACAGCTTGCCGCCGAGAAGCTGGAAGAGATCAGGAAGATGGCGGCGTCCACGCCCTTCTCCCTGTCCGACCTGACCGAGGGGACCCAGACCCTCTTGCAGTTCGGCATCGCGGCGGACGACACCACCGGTGTGCTCAAGCAACTGGGCGATATTTCGCTGGGCAACGCGGACAAGCTCCAGACCCTCGTGCGGGCCTATGGCAAGATGTCCAGCGCCCAGAAGGTTACGCTGGAAAACGTCAACATGATGATCGACGCGGGCTTCAACCCGCTCAATCAGATCTGCGACGCCACCGGCGAAAGCATGAGCGCCCTCTACAAGCGCATCTCGGACGGCAAGGTCAGCTTCAATGAGCTGGAAGCCGCCGTGGCTGCTGCCACCAGTGAGGGCGGGCAGTTCTACAACGGTATGCTGGAGGCCAGCCAGACCTTCAACGGCAGGCTGTCCACCCTGAAGGACAACGTGGCCGCGCTGACCGGTGAACTGACCAGCGGGCTGTTCTCGGCTCTCGGGGACATCATCGTCAAGGCAAACGAGCTGGTCGTCTCCATCACCGAGGACGACAGCAAGATGGCCGCGCTCAAGGAGACCATCGGCGTCCTGACGGCTGCGGTCGTGGCCGTCACAGCGGCAGTCCTGAGCTATAAAGCCTCCATGTCAGCGACTACGGCCGTCACGGCTCTGTGCACCGCCGCCACCACCGCGATGGCTGCGGCCCATAAAGCTGCCGCCGCAGGAGCTACCGGTCTGCAAGTGGCGCAGGCGGCATTGAATACCGTGCTTTCGGCCAATCCCATCGGGCTTGTGGTGGCCGCTCTGGCCGCTCTAGCGGCGGGGCTGGTGACAGCCTACCACACCAGCGAGACCTTCCGCTCTGCTGTCGATTCAGCATTTTCGGCCATTCAAAAGACCGCCTCGAATGTCATCGGTTCGGTGGTGGACTGGATCAATGAGCTTGTGGCCCGCATCAAGGGTGCAGCCGCCGCGCTGGGCTCTCTGAAAAACGGCCTCGGTGCAGCAAAAGATGCCTACAACGAGGCTTATTCCAACTCTATCGGCAGCTATCAGCAGTCGAAAAGAGATAAGACAAGCCAGAGCCGCCTCGACAAGCACAATGAGCGAGTCGCACAGTCTCAGGCTGACGCGGCCCGCAGTTCCGGCTCTTCCGGCGCGGCGGCATCTGCCACCGCTGCGGCCGCTGCGGCCACCTCTGCCGCCAAGAGCACAAAACAGGCCACGGCGGACATCATCAAATCCATCAGCGACACCACCACCGCAGTCAAGGACGGCGTGACCACCACGACCGAGACTGTCACCGAAACGCTGTCCAACGGCACGACCCAGCAGAAGCAGGTCATCACCTCCACCAGCCGCCAGATGGTGGACGGCGTCCTTAAGGACGTAAAGACCGTGGAGACCATCGCGGCGGACGGCAAGCGGACGGTCAGCCAGACCATGGAGACTGTGCGGGACGTGGTGAACACCGTGACGGCCACCACCACGGCCCTCGCGGACGGCATCAAGACCACCACCCAGACCGTGACCAAGACCCTCGCGGACGGCACCACCGAACAGCAGCGGGTCATCACCCAGACGCAGGACAAGGTCATCGACGGGGCGCTCCGCACGGTGGAGACCGTCAAGACCATTGCCGCCGACGGCACCGAGCAGGTGGCCGAGACCATCAAGGACAGCGCCGCCAAGACACTGGACGGCCT
>JAIIWC010000024.1 GCA_022745215.1 Collinsella sp.
GCAGTTAAGTCTGTCGCGAGTTCCGCACGCAAAGGAAAGCACTTAATGTGCTTTCCGTCTTGCGCAGGACTGTCCGAGCAGCAGACTTAACTGCCGACCGCCTCGCCCAGTTTCCTTATTGCGGCTGCTTGCCGATGTAGGCGAGGATGCCGCCGTCGACGTAGAGGATGTGGCCGTTGACGAAGTTCGATGCGCCGGAAGCCAGGAACACGGCGGGGCCCTTCAGGTCCTCGGGCGTGCCCCAACGGGCGGCCGGCGTCTTGGCAATGATGAACTGGTCAAACGGGTGACGGCTGCCATCGGGCTGCGTCTCGCGCAGCGGCGCGGTCTGCGGGGTAGCGATGTAGCCCGGCCCAATGCCGTTGCACTGGATATTGGCCTCGCCAAACTCGGAGCAGATGTTCTTGGTGAGCATCTTGAGTCCGCCCTTGGCGGCGGCATAGCCGGCGATGGTCTCGCGGCCGAGCTCGCTCATCATGGAGCAGATGTTGATGATCTTGCCGTGACCCTTGGCGATCATGCCCGGCAGGCAGGCCTTGGAAACGATAAACGGGGCATTGAGGTCGATGTCGACGACGCGACGGAAGTCCTCGGCGCTCATGTCGAGCATCGGGGTGCGCTGGATGACGCCGGCGTTGTTGACCAGAATGTCGGGCGTGGTGCCAAAATCGGCCTCGATCTTGGCGATGAGCTCGGCGACGACGGCCTCGTCGGTGACGTCGGCAACATAGCCGTGAGCATCAAAGCCCAGCTCGCGGTAGTGCTTCTCGGCCTCGGCGACCTTGTCGGCGTGACGGGCGTTAAAGGCGATTCTGGCGCCGGCTTCGCCGAGTGCCTCGGCCATGGCCATGCCGATGCCATAGGTGGCGCCGGTCACGAGCGCGACTTTGCCGTCCAGGCGGAAGCTGTCCATAAGATCAGACATGGCGATCCTTTCAAAAGAAACGTTCATCTATATAAATCTTGCTTCTAATACAAGCTCAGTATAGGAGAAGTGAAGGAATTAACGCCCCTATTCTTCTAAAAATAGGTGAACGTTCACTTTTAAAAGGTGAACGGTTGAAATTAGTTGTTGCGATGCCCTCTACTCGCTTTTCGCCTGCGCGCCTTCCGCGATCATGTTGCGGTTGTAGACCAGGTGCAGATACATCGCATCGTGCGCGGCGGTGGGGTTGCGCGCGGCGATGGCGTCGGCCACGCCGCGGTGCGTGCGGATGGTCTCCTCGACGAGCTTTTTGCCCGTAACGTCGATAAAGAGGGGAACGGATGCCTTGAGCACGCCCATCAGGCGGGGAACGACAAGGTTTCCGCAGCTCTCGGCAATGGCGTTGTGGAAGGCGGTGTCGGCGGCGGAGTAGTCCTCGCCGGCCTCTGCCAGGCGCTGGGACTCGTCGCAGAGCTCGCGGATGCACATAATCTGATCTTCGGTCGCGTGCTCGGCGGCCATGCTCGCCATCTGCGGCTCAATCATAAAACGCACCTCGAGCAGGTCGCGCGCCAGGCGCTGCTTGTCGCCGATAAAGGTAAAGCCCAGCGGGTCGTCGGCAACGCCGGGGTTCGATGCCACATACGTGCCCGAACCCTGCTTGATGCGCACGATATTGCGCGACTGCAGTAGCTTCATGGCCTCGCGTACGGTGCTTCTGCCGGCGCCCAGGCGCTCAACGAGCACGGCCTCCTTGGGCAGGCGGTCGCCCTGCTCAAGGTGCTCATCAAGAATCAATTGAATGATTTTCTCGGAAATCTGCTCAGGGAGTCCCGATTCGGCTCGTGCCACGTTTCACCTCATGTCGAAATAAATTCATCAGAGCTATTCTAGCCCATCAACGAGGAAGCGCCGGCCGCTGCTTTCACAAAATGCGGCTTGAAACTACCGCTTACCGCAAAATACCGACCGTTCGCCAAATACATCAGATGTATTTCGAGCAAATTTCAAAATGAAACATCAGACCTTTCAAAAACACGCTATAGTCATCAGACGAATTCAAAAGGTCTGATGAATTGGAGGAAAGATGTCAGACCCAACGTTTATGGCAGACCCCACCAGGCTCGTCATCGCCGCAATCGTGGGCATCGCGCTGCTGCTTGCGCTCATCATCAAGTTCAAGCTGCATCCCGTGCTGTCGATGATGGTTTCGGCGCTCGCGATCGGCATCGGTGCCGGCATGCCGCTCGACCTGGTGGCCGACACCGTCACCAAGGGCGTGGGTACCACGCTGCAAAACATCGCACTGCTCATTGGCTTGGGCTCGATGTTTGGCCAGATCCTGGAGGAGAGCGGCGGCGCCAAGAAGATCGCCCAGACCTTCATTGACACCTTTGGCCAGGGTCACTCCAGCTGGGCGCTGGGCATCACCGGCCTGGTCATCGGCACCACGGTGTTCTTCGAGGCCGGCGTGGTCGTTTTAATCCCGCTCGCGTTTAGCGTGGCATCGCAGACCAAAAAGTCGACCCTCTACTATGGCATTGCCCTGCTCGCGGGACTGGCAGCCGGCTATGCCTTCGTGCCGCCTTCGGCCGGCTCGGTCCTCGTTGCCGGTACGCTCGGCGTCGACCTGGGCACCATGATTCTCGTCGGCATCCCCACCGCCTTTATCGCCATGGCTGTCGCCGGTGTCGCCTGGGGCCGCAACGTGGGCGGTCGTATCTTCACGGACGTTCCCGAGCACTTCACCTCCGCCGAGGGCGCGAGCGACGACAAGGAGCTTCCCTCCTTTGGCATGGTCCTCGCCATCGTGCTCACCCCGCTGTGCCTGATCCTGCTGGGCACGCTGTCTTCGTACATCCCCATGCCCGCCGAGGTCGCCTCGATCCTCGCCTTTCTGGGCAAGCCGTTCGTCGCGCTCACCATCGCCACGCTTGTCGCCATGTACCTGCTGGGCGCTCGCCGCGGCTACACCGGCGCTGAGCTCAAGGCCCTGCTCGACCGTTCGCTCAAGCCCGTCGGCATGATCTTGCTGGTCATCGCCTGCGGCGGCGTCATCCGCTGGATGCTGCAGGACTGCGGTCTGGGCCAGGTTATCGGCCCCGTGCTCGAGAGCTGCCCGCTGCCCCTCGTGGTCGTCGGCTTCCTCATCGCCGCGCTCGTCCGCGCTTCGGTCGGTAGCTCCATCGTGTCCATGACCATGGCTTCGGGCATTATGGCCGCCATGCCTGCGGTCGCCGGCGCCTCGGTGCTCATGCGCGCCGCCATCTGCCTTGCCATCTGCGGTGGCGCCACGGCACTCTCGCACGTCAACGATGCCGGCTTCTGGATGTGCTCTTCGTTCCTCGAGATCGACGAGAAGACCACCCTCAAGTCCTGGACCATCATGGAGACGATTATCGGTCTTTCGGGCCTCGCCTGCGCCCTGGTGATCTCGTTCTTCGCCTAATCGCAAGCCAGCGCTTCACATCAGCACGTCACATCAATCGATACCAAACCAAGTAAGCCTTAAACCAAAGGAGTACACCATGGACGAGAAGACCAAAGAGCAGATTCAGCAGGAGGCCGCCGAGCTGGTTGCCAAGCTGCAGCCGCGTTCCGGCAAGTTCCGCACCATCAGCCCCGAGATGGACCCGCTGCGTCTGGGCTCTGGCTGGAGCATCGAGGACCTGGACAAGCCGCAGGTCATCATCGAGTCGACGTTCGGCGACTCGCATCCGGGTTCCGCCGGCCTGTTTGAGCTGGTCGAGGAGGTGCGCGCCGGTGTTGCCGAGGCTGGTGGCCACGGCGCTCGTTACTTCTGCACCGACATCTGCGACGGCGAGGCCCAGGGCCACGACGGCATCAACTACTCGCTGCCCAGCCGCGACATGATTGCCAACATGATCGAGATTCACGCCAAGGCCACCCCGTTCGACGCCGGCGTCTTTGTCGCCAGCTGCGATAAGGGTCTGCCCGCGAACCTCATGGCCATGGGCCGCATCAACATCCCGTCGATCGTCGTCACCGGCGGCGTCATGGATGCTGGTCCCGACCTGCTGACCCTCGAGCAGCTCGGCGCCATCTCCGCCCGCTACGAGCGCGGCGAGATTTCCCGCGAGGAGCTCGAGTTCGCTAAGCACAACGCCTGCCCCAGCTGCGGCGCCTGCTCCTTTATGGGCACCGCCTCGACCATGCAGGTCACGGCCGAGGCCCTGGGCCTCATGCTTCCTGGCACGGCGCTGCTGCCTGCCACCAGCTCCGACCTGCGCGAGTTCGCCCGCGAGGCCGGTCGTCAGTCCGTGTGGCTCTCCGAGCACAACCTGTGCCCGCGTGACATCGTGACCAAGGAGTCCTTCGAGAACCTCATCATGGTCCACGGCGCTATCTCCGGCTCCACCAACTCGCTGCTGCACATCCCCGCGATCGCCCGTGAGTTTGGCATCGAGATGTCCGCCGACGACTTCGATCGTCTGCACCGTGGCGCCCACTACCTGCTCAACGTTCGTCCTGCAGGCGAGTGGCCGGCGCAGTTCTTCTACTATGCGGGCGGCGTGCCGCGCATCATGGAGGAGATCAAGTCGATGCTCCACCTCGACGTCATGACCGTCACTGGCAAGACCCTCGGCGAGAACCTCGAGGACCTCAAGAACAACGGTTACTACGAGAAGTGCGGCCGTTACCTGGAGAAGTGGAACCTCAAGCGCGAGGACATCATCCGTCCGTTCGACCAGGCCTTTGGCACCGACGGCTCCATCGCCATCCTTCACGGCAACCTTGCCCCCGAGGGCGCCGTCGTCAAGCACACCGTCGTTCCGCGTGAGATGTTCCAGGCCACGCTCAAGGCCCGTCCGTTCGACTGCGAGGAGGACGCCATCCACGCCGTCCTAACGCACGAGGTCAAGCCCGGCGACGCCGTCATCATCCGCTACGAGGGCCCCAAGGGTTCCGGCATGCCCGAGATGTTCTACACCACCGAGGCTATCGCCAGCGACCCCGAGCTCGGCGCTTCCATTGCCCTGATCACCGACGGCCGCTTCTCCGGTGCTTCCAAGGGCCCGGCTATCGGTCACGTTTCGCCCGAGGCTGCCGTGGGTGGTCCGATTGCCCTGATCGAGGAGGGCGACCTTATCCAGATCAACATCCCCGAGCGCTCGCTGTCCATCGTGGGCATCGCCGGCAAGGAGATGGAGCCGGCCGAGGTCGACGCCGTCCTGGCCGAGCGCCGCGCCGCTTGGAAGCCCAAGGCTAACCGCTATACCTCCGGCACGCTCAAGTTCTTTACCGAGCATGCAGTCTCCGCCATTCAGGGTGGCTACATGGAGTAGCGCCCGTGCGCATCGCATTTCTCCTCTCATAGATGCGTGGGACAAAGAGCCCCGAGTTCTTACGAGCTCGGGGCTCTTTTCGTCTGGATTGCGGACGTATTGCCGGACGAAAGTGTGTTACGTCTGGCGAATAATCAGACGAAATCGAAATTTGCGTCTCATTTCCGTACGCAAATAAGACGAAAACCGTTTGCGTCTGGTTAAAAACCGTACGCAAACGGTTTTCGTCTTGCAGGGCGGTTGCCGCTTCTACAGTTCAACTTCCAGTTCGGCTTTGTGTTCGTTGAGGTAGTCGCGCATGTAGGGGATGGCAAACGATATCTTGCCGTACGAAGGTGCCTCGATAATCGACTCTCTGAGCAGTCGGCTACGGACGGAGCTCACCTGCTGAGGCGTCTTGTTTAAGTCATCGGCAACCATGCTGGTCGAGCTCGTCTGCCCCAAAGATGCCATGCTCAGCAGATAAGCGATGCACGTGGGTGGAATGCGCTGCAGCGCGGGCTCAATCACCATGGCGCAGAAGCGTTCGCGCGCTGTTGCGATGCCTCGCCTTGCCTCTTCCTCTCCAATAACAGTTGTATGGGCGCGTCTTGCCAGCTGCCATGCGTAATATCCAACGAGTTGGATCATGAAAGGATAGCCCTGCGTTGCCTCGGCAAGCTGCCCGGCAATACCTGGCTGTAGCTCCATGCCAGACGCTTCAATGGTTTCCTCGAGGGAGTACGACACTTCGGTTACTGCCACAGCCTTCAGGTCAAAGGGGAGGGCGCGGCGCAAAAACGTAAGTGTCTTTCCGTTGATGACACTTTCGATCATCGAAGGCAGCCCCGCAAAAACAAAGGCGATATCAAGGTCTTCGCCGATAACCTGCTGAATCGCAATGGAGAGTGTTCGGACCTCTTCGAGCTCTGCGTCTTGAACCTCGTCGAGGGTGATGAGCAGGCCATTTCCATCCTTGGATATAGCCTGCCTCATGGCGTCGCGCAGCGATGGACCGATTCGCTCAATGTCTATGCTGCCGATGGATATGCCAGCTACGGTGGGCTCAAATCTGGCGTGTTTGGCCTGGAATTTGGGCTGCAGCTGTTCGAGAATGCGCTGGCAAAGCCCCTCAGTTGCGACCTCTTTTATGACCGTCCAACCATGGCTTTGCGCCAAACGTGAGCACTCGTCAAGGAGGACTGTCTTGCCCGTTCCACGGACGCCGGCTATGCGCATAAGGCGCCCCGGGGCACCAGGCCCGTTGACGAGGCCTTCATTGAATTCCTCGAGTACATCTTCGCGGCCGATAATCGTGGGAGGTGTTTTGCCTGCCGTGGGCTTAAAAGGGTTTGTTTGCATGTGAGCCACCTTTGCTCAAGATATAGCAAGTTATAGCAAAGTATAGCAAGATATAGCAACGTATAGTGAGATATAGCAACGTATAGCGCTGCTCGCGGGTTCTTGCGGTGGTGCTATTTTCCGAATGCCGCGCGGATAAAGCGCTGGGCGAACAGCTTGTTGGCGATGTTGATGACATGGCCCAGGAATAATGCGGAAATGGCGGTCGTGACGCCAAAGCCGCCCAGGTTGTGCATAAAAACCAGCGACAGTGCGAGCGAGGCGGCGACATGCGAGCAATCGAATACGACCTTCACATCGCCAAAGCGGCGTTTGAGTTTTTCGGCAATGACCTGCACCAGACCGTCGGGCGCGTTGGGAACGACTCCCATGTTGACGACGAGGCTTACACCAGACGCAGTGATGGCAAGCGAGAGCAGCATGGTCGCAACCTGTGCCGGCAACGCGGTGGGGTGCAGAGGGTTGACGTCCATAAAGAAGTCGGTAAAGCCACCGATCAGTGTTGAGAAAAAGAGCTCGAGCAAAATGCGCGGCTGGAACTCGCGGCGCAAGATGGCTGCCTGTGCGGCGATGTATGCGACGTAGGTCGCGGTGATCCAAAAGCCGAGTGTCTTGCCGGTGAGCATGGACAGCGTCGTGGCAAAACAGGTAAGTGCGGCAACGCCCAGGCCCGATGCGGTCTGGATGCTCATGCCGAGGGCGAGCGTCGCGACACCTGCTAAATACATCAGCATTCTGATGACGGTATGGCACCAGTCGATCTTCTCGCCATTCATGATGATGAGCGGTCGCATGTTGCTGCCGTCCTTTCGGTTGTAAGGAATTGGGCTGACCTGGGCCGGCAAAAGAGGGTTATCGGAGGCACTGCTGTAAAAGCAGAAAAGCCGGCCCCACGGTCAGTCGTCTAGAAAGTGTCTCGCTGTGCCGGAATGGGACTAAAGGGCCAACGAGACGGGAGAAAAGTGAATGACAGGACGTGGGCAATAGGATGCCAAGATGGTAGGGTGCGTCTTAGCACCCTATTGCTCATGCTTAACGAAATCGGTTTCGTTTGAGCCTTAGTATACGCACGGGATTCCTTTTGCAAAGAGAAAAATAATAAAAAGGATAAAAAGGTGAACGTTCACCTAATCGCAACAACTCGTTGGCGGTATCATGGCAAGGACATACTCGAAACCGATTTCGCAACGGTTGGAGAGCGCATCGTGTGTTCGTCGTGGACTGCCGGGCAGCTTGGTTGCGCCCGTCGGTCGCATTGCGGCGAACGCTTTCACCCGGATCGAAAGGACCACCATGGAACAGCACACCGATTGCTCGTACTGCATGTGCGGGACCGACAACACGCTCGTCGATGCCTTTGGCATCCCCATGCTCGACCTGCCCGCCAGCAAGCTCATCTTGTTTAAGGAGCAGAGCCACAAGGGTCGCGTAATCGTGGCCTCCAAGCAGCACGTCGATGACATCTCTTGCATGTCCGAGGAGGACGCCGCCGCCTTTATGGCCGATGTCCGCCACGTCGCAGCCGCGCTGCACAAGGCGTTCAACCCCGACAAGATCAACTTTGGTGCTTACGGCGACACCATGCATCATCTGCATGTGCATATCGTCCCCAAGTACAAGGACGACCCTTTTGAGTTTGGCGACGTGTTTGCCATGAACCCCGGTCGCGTCACGCTCGAGCCGGCTCAGTACGACGAAATTGCCCAGGCAATCATCGCCAACCTGTAAAACCCTTAGTCCCTCATAAGTTGCGGTGAAATACGGACTGTTTAGCGGCTCCAGCGGCGCCATCAGTCCCTATTTCACCGCAAATTATAGTGGGCCCGGTGCGCCAATTTGGGATGGAATAGTGCTGTGCCACGAAAATGGGCTATCTACTACGTTTAAGCCGTAGGGGTCAACCATAGCCGGCTTTTTTGAAAATCGGCAAGCCGTCTACCTGCGGTTTTGTTTTCTCATTTTTCGGCATGGTCGGGGCTATCCGCGTTAACGTAGTAGATCGGCCCCTTTTGTGGCAAGGGGGCCGATCTGAGGGCCAGGGTAGCTCAAAAGAGCCCCGTCCCAAAAAAGACCGCCTGGTTTTGCTGCTGAAGGCTGCGAGCAGGAACTATTTCACCGCAACTTATGGGGGGCGGGGGATGCGATAGTATTGCATGGTGGTATTCGACTAACCGAGGGCTTTATGGAACAGCACCAGCATTATCAGAGTCTGCAAGACCAGGCGTACAACGCATTGCGCTCCAAGATCATCTATGCCGAGCTCAAACCCGGCACGCGCCTTTCGGCGATTGGTCTGGAAAAGGAGACGGGAATCGGGCGCACGCCCATTCGCGAGTCTTTTGTGCGCCTGCGCGAACAGGAGCTGGTGGAAACTCGTCCCAAAAGCGGCACCTATGTCTCAAAAATCAGCATGGAGCGCGCTGAGAACGCCTGTTTCTTGCGCGAGAAACTCGAGAGAAGTGTGCTCATTAAATGCTGCTCTGCCGCCACGCCCGAGCAAAAGCATCGGCTCGAGCAGATTCTTGCCGAGTCCGAGTCGCTCGACCACAGCGAAACGCGTCGCTTTTTTGATCTGGACAACCTGTTCCATGAGACGTGTTTTGAGATTGCCGGCCGCCACATGTTGTGGGATTGGATGAAGAGCGTCAACACGCATTTCGAGCGATACAACTGGTTGCGTATGGTGTCGCAGGATCTGGACTGGGAGCCGATCCGTGGGCAGCATCGCCGGATTCTCGAGGCCATTAAGAAAGGCGATACCGACACGGCGAGCTATCTGGCAGAGACGCACCTGCATCTGATGCCCGAGGAGCAGGGTCCGGTTATCGCCTTGCATCCCGACTACTTTGAGCTGCCCAAAGGCCCGGCCATCTAACTCGTTCCCTTACTTAGTTGCGGTGAAATACGGACTGTTTTGCGGCTCTGGTGGCGTAAACAGTCCGTATTTCACCGCAAGTGCGGGGGTGCAATCGGGGCATGAAAAGCTGCGGCGCCGCTTGGAGGAAAAGACCGGAAGCAAGGGTCCATTCCTCCAGACGGCGCCGCAGCTGTTTTGGTGGACTGGCTTTTGTCGAGGTGGCTCAGCTGAGCGCGACTGCCAGCCGAGTAGACAAAGCGGCTCGGGGGCGTGTCGCTTCCGTCACGTTCTATCAGCATGCAAGACGGTTTTGGTTCTTGCTCGTGACGGAAACGGCGCGCTTCCGAGCCGCTTTAAAAGAAAGGGGGCGAGGTCTAGGACACGCCCCCTTTCACGATAGAGAGCTAAACCTAGCCGCGGACCTTCTTGACGACGTCCATGGCCTCGCGGGCGATCTGCTCGACCTTGGAGAAGTCGCCGTCGGCAAACAGGGCCGGCTTGACCATCCAGGTGCCACCACAGGCGATGATGGCGGAGGAGCTCAGGTACTCCTCGACGTTAGCGGTGCTCACGCCGCCGGTGGGCATAAAGCGGTGACCGACAAACGGCGCGGCGAGGGCCTTGATGGTGTTGAGGCCGCCGTACTGGGCTGCCGGGAAGAACTTGGTGACCTTGAGGCCCAGGTTGACGGCGGCGGTGACCTCGGAGGGGGTCACGGTGCCGGGCAGCACGGGCAGGTCGATGTCGATGGAGTGCTTGACGACGTCCTCGTTGTAACCCGGGGAGACGATGAACTTGGCGCCGGCGGCGCGGGCCTGCTCAACCTGCTCGACAGTCAGGACGGTGCCAGCGCCAACGCACATCTCGGGCTCGGCCTCGGCCATGGCGGCGATGCACTCGGCGGCGCAGGCGGTGCGGAAGGTGACCTCGGCGGACTTCATGCCGGCAGACATCAGGGCGTGGGCGAGCGGAGCGGCGTCCTCGACCTTGTCGAGCACGACGACAGGCACGATGCCCAGGGACTCAAGCGTGGTGTAGAACTGATCGAACATGATGTTCCTTTCGATGTACGGCGCGCGCGGGCGCGTGATTGCCAAATATGCTGGTCATGAGCCGGTTTTGGATTGGTTATCGGAGGCACTGCTTGGGGTTACAAGCAATTCCAAAACCGGCTACGCGACCTGTCGTGTAGGAAATGCCGGGCAAAACCGGAATGGGACTGGTGGTTTTGCCCGACCGGAGGAATCGGGGAGCGGGCCGCAGGGGTATGGGTATGGAAAGCTGCGGCCCGCGGAATGGGGACGGCTTAGCGCGCGACGCGAGTGCCACCGTCGGCGGCGGATGCCACGGCTGCGATCTCGTCTGCGGTCACCAGGTTGGAATCGCCCTTGATGGTGAGCTTGAGAATCGAGGCCGCGATGGCGTAGTTGACGGCGTCCTGCGGGTCAAAGTCGTTGATGATGGCATGGACGAGGCCGGCGTTGAAAGCGTCGCCGGCGGCAACGCCCTCGAGCACGTGCACGTCGTGAGCAGGAGAGAACCAGTGCTCGCCGCTCTCGGCGTCAAAGAGCATGCCCATCCAGATGGAGCGCTCGACGCAGGAGATGTTGCGGACGACCGAGGCGACCTTTTTGCAACCGTACTCGGCGCAGATCTGACGGGCCATCTCGACGTAGGTGTCGCGCTCCTCGATGCCGTGGGCAAGGGAGCCGGAGACGCAGGTCATACCGAGACCGGCAGGAGCGTCCTCGTCGTTGGCGATGCAGATGTCGACGAGCGGCAGGAGTTCCTTCATGGTGGCCTGCGACTTCTCGGGCGACCACATCTTGCCGCGATAGTTCACGTCGCACACGGTGGTGATGCCTTTGGTGCGGCAGGCGGTGAGGGCATCCTTGCAGGCGGCAGCCATCTCGTCGGAGACGGCGGGCGTCACGCCGGAGAAGTAGAAGACATCGACATCCTTGAGGATCTCGTCCCAGTCAAAGACGTCGCGCTTGGCCATGTTGATGGCAGAGTACTTGCGGTCGTAGACGCAGCCGTTGCCGCGCTGCGAGGCGCCGACCTCAAACACATAGGAGCCAAGGCGGTCGCCCTGGCGCACGACGCGCGAGGTATCGACGTCGTAGACCTTCAGCGAACGCAGGGCGCACTCGCCCAGACGGTTGGCTGGGACAACGGAGACGTAAGCTGCCTTGTCACCCTGGTAGGCCAGGGAAAGCGCGGTGTTTGCCTCGGCGCCGCCGTAGCGGACATCAAACTCGGTCGCCTGCTCAATGCGCAGGTGGTCTTTGGGCGAGAGCCTCATCATGATCTCGCCGAAGGCAAGAACCGTTTTACCCATGGTCGCGTAGCTCCTTCTTGCTCGTGCGTACACCTTTGATATGGCGTTGGCACGGAGGTGCCAAGACGGTAGGGTACATCTTTGCACCTCCGTGCCAACGCTTGCCGAAATCGGTTTACGAAATCGGTTTCGTTTCGACTTGTAGTATACTCACCTACAACGTTTTGCAAGCGAGATTTTTAAAAAAATGCCTAAAATGGCTCAGACTGCTGACAATTGGGAAACGGGGTGCGCTATGGCGCAGATGAGAATCAAGGACATTGCCGCCGAGGCGGGCGTGAGCCCAGCCACGGTTTCGCGCTATCTCAATAACCGCCCCGGGCAGATGACCGAGGAAACCCGCGCTCGCATCGCGGCGGTTATCGAGCGCACCGGCTATCGTCCACGTGCCGCCGCGCGCAATCTGCGCAGCTCGCGTACCAACCTCATCGGCGTGATCTTGGCCGACATTGCTAACCCGTTCTCCAGCGCCATGCTCGAAGGGCTTTCCGCTAGTGCCGCCGCGCGCGGCTGCTCGCTTATGACTGCCATTAGCGGCAATGATTCCGCCAAGGAAGCAGAGTCGCTCACCAGACTTATCGATGCCGGTGTGGACGGCCTGGTCGTCAACACCTGTGGCGGCAATGACGAGGCGATCGCCGCGGCAGCGGGACGCCTGCCCGTCGTGCTGCTCGACCGCGACGTTGCCGACGGCGGTGTCGATCTGGTGACATCTAACAACCGTGAGCTGGTCGCCGGCTTGGTAGACGAGCTCGCCGCCGTTGGCAGCGAGCGCCTGTGCCTGCTCACCGAGGCAAGCGACGACAGCCCCGTGCGTCGCGAACGCGCCGAGGCGTTTGCCGACGAGCTCTCGCGCCGCGGCCTGGCCGGCGAGGTCGTCACCCTGGCCGACGGTGGCGCCACGGGCGTCGGCCGCCTGGACGAGACCATCCGCGAGTACGCAGGCAAAAAGCTCGGCCTCATTGCCGTCAACGGCCTGGTCTTTCTGCGCCTGACCGAGGCGCTGGCACAGTTGGGTCCCTCGCTGCCGGCTGGCCTCAAGATCGCAACGTTTGACGACTATCCCTGGAACCACGTGCTCTTTGGCGGTGTGACCACGGCCGCGCAGGACACCCTTACCATTGCCGAGTGCGTAGTCGAGCGCCTGTCCGAGCGCATCGACGTCGTTACCACCACCGTGGGCGAGGCCGCAAAGCTCGCCCCCAAGCGCATCGAGGTTCCCGGTCATATCGAACACCGCGCATCGACCTCGCGCTAGTCTGTGTGATAATATATAGACAATGTCATACAGGAGGTATCCATGGCTGCGTCTGTGCTGAGTGTGCGAGTGGACTCGTCAATTAAAGACTCATTTGCCGAGCTGTGCGAAGAGCTTGGCATGACTTCGTCTGTTGCGGTCAATATGTTTATGAGGCAGATGCTGCGCGAGCGCTCTCTGCCGTTTGTTCCTTCACTTGGTAAAAGCTCTGCGAGCGAAAGCGCCGCGGCGGGCATTTTGGATACTGCCCAGATTGAGTCCGCCGTCTGCGAGGCGGCCAGCTCGATTCCCGCCATCAAAACCGTGATTCTTTTTGGTTCGTATGCCCGGGGCGAGGCGCATGTCGATAGTGATATTGACTTGCGTCTCGAAGTCGATCGCGAGCAGGGCTTTGGTCTTTTCGCGCTGTCGGCATTTGGCGAGGCGGTGCGCAAAGAAACCGGGAGGCAGGTTGATCTCGTCTCGAGCGACCATCTTGATGACGATCTTGCCGCGGTAATCGAGCGCGAAGGAGTGATCCTTTATGATCGCGCGTAAGTCAGACGGTCTCCGCGCTCAAGAGGTTTTGGAAGCCATCTCTGAAACGAACGAGCGCATCAAGGCTTTTGATATCACCGAGGACCAGTTTCTGCATGCGAATGACGTGCGGACGAGGGCGTTGGCGGACTCCCTTTTGATGTGTGCGCTTAGGGTGACGGAAGAAGCGGGCAAGTTGTCGGAACGCTCGCAGCGGCTTCATCCCGAAATTGAGTGGCGTGGAATTATCGGCATGAGAAATTATCTTGCGCATGATTACGGCAATGTCGACCGCTCGGTTGTTTGGGATGCAGTGACGATGGAGTTCCCTGCGCTGGAACGAGCCTGTAGGCAAATTGTCTCCGAATCCGAGCGATAGTTGCTGGTCATACCCGCCTACGCGAACGTTTTTTGAGCGCTTGATACGCTTTAACCCTGCGGAAACATTTTTCTGCGATAGTATCTGCGATATAGACCAGTCGAAACCCGCCCGAAAGAAAGGGGAGCGACATGAACCAGCAGAACATCGATTACGTACTCCGCTCCGTAGAGCAGCGTGACATCCGCTTTGTGCGTCTGTGGTTTGTCGACATTCTCGGCCGCCTCAAGAACTTTGCCATTAGCCCCGAGGACCTCGAGGTCGCTTTTGAGGAGGGTATTGGCTTTGACGGCTCCGCCATCGAGGGCTTTGCCACGCCCGAGGAAGCCGACATGCTGGCGTTTCCCGATGCTTCGACCTTCCAGATTTTGCCGTGGCGCCCGAGCCATAACGGCGTTGCACGCGTTTTCTGCGACGTGTGTACTCCCGATCGCAAGCCGTTTGCCGGCGACCCGCGCGATGCGTTGCGCCGCATGTTCTACAAGGCCGAGAAGGCCGGCTACCTGCTCAATGTGGGTGCCGAGCTGGAGTACTATTACTTCCCCGACGAGCACACCCCCGAGCCGCTCGACAACGTGGGCTACTTCGATCTTTCGGTGAGCGATGCCGCTCGCGACCTGCGCCGCAACACGGTCCTCACGCTCGAGAAGATGTCCGTGCCCGTGGAGTACACCTTCCACGCCGCCGGCCGCTCGCAGCACGGCATGAGCCTGCGCCACGCCGAGGCCCTGAGCATGTCCGACGCCATCACCACGGCCAAGCTCATCATTAAGCAGCAGGCCTACGAGAGCGGTTGCCACGCCTCCTTTATGCCCAAGCCGTTGGCGGGCGAGGACGGCAGCGCTATGTTCCTGTGCCAGTCGCTGTTCGACCACGACGGCAACAACGTCTTTTGGGGCGAGGACGACGAGAAGTACCATCTCTCCGACGTCGCCAAGCACTATATGGCCGGCATTCTGGCGCATGCCCGCGAGATCAGCGCCATCACCAACCCCACGGTCAACTCGTACAAGCGCATCACCACGGGCGGCGACTCCGTACCGCAGTATGCCACGTGGGGCCTGCGCAACCGCGCGAGCATGGTCCGCATTCCGGTCTACAAGCCCGGCAAGCAGCTGTCCACGCGCATCGAGCTGCGCAGTCCCGACCCCATGGCCAACCCGTACCTGGTCAACGCTGTCACGCTGGCAGCTGGCCTCGACGGCATTGAGCGCAAGCTGGAGCTCCCGCCCGAGGCCACGGCCGAGACGCTCAAGCTCAACGATCGTCAGATGCTTGAGGCCGGCTACACGCCGCTGCCGCGCTCGCTCAAAGAGGCGCTCGACGTGTTCGAAGACTCGCAGTTTATGAAGGATGCCCTCGGCGAGCACATCCACGGCTTCTTCCTTAAAAAGAAGCGCGACGAGTGGCATAAGTTTGAGTCTACGATCACCGAGTGGGAGATCAAGCACTACCTGGCGAACTCCTGATCGCGCTGGCTTGTTCCAGTACGATTGAGCTCATTTCTTTGGAGGCCGATATGTCCGATAAGAGTGCCCTGTTCATGGCGCGCACGACGCGCTTCCACGAGTTTGCCCGCAGCTTGACGACCACCCTGGGTGTCGAGGTGAGCCTGGCAACCCCCGATTCTCCGACTGCGGCGCACGACTTTGACCTGCTGATCCTCGACTCCGACGGCATCCGCAGCGACCGCATCGATCAGATTGCCAAGTGGCTTGACGACCGCGGCGGCGTCCCCATGTTGGTGATTGTCGACGACGAGGCGCTCGGCAC
Source organism: Collinsella sp. (assembly GCA_022745215.1). GTDB lineage: Bacteria > Actinomycetota > Coriobacteriia > Coriobacteriales > Coriobacteriaceae > Collinsella. The sequence goes on from JAIIWC010000024.1 coordinate 15,698, forward strand.
CTTGCGTCTGCCGAACCACGCGCATGCCGACTTTGTATGCCCCACGGCGACGCCCAACGAGCTCAAGGCTCGCGCGCAGCGCCTGATGGGCGAGGAGGAGACCGTTACCGCCGACGATGTGCTCAACATCGACAACCTCGAGATCAACCTGGCCACCTACCAGGTGACACTCGATAACGAGCCCATCGACCTGACGCTGATGGAGTACTCGCTGCTGAGCTTTTTGGCGACGCATCCCAACCGTGCCTACAGCCGCGAGGTACTGCTGCACCGCGTGTGGGGCTTTGAGTACTGCGGCGGCACGCGTACCGTCGACGTGCACATCCGACGCATCCGCTCCAAGGTGGGCCCGCAGATCGCGGCACACATCACCACCGTCCGCGGCGTGGGCTATCTGTTTAAGGACTAGATTTCCACCACAAAGGGGACAGGCACCTTTGTGGTGGTTTTGCCGTAGGTGCGGGTTCCTTTCGAGTTTGCAGTAGAACTTAAGCCTTCCTAAAAGATTACGTTCTCGTACACGTGCGCCCGCATATTGGGGTACAACTCAACGTGAACAATGATGGCCCGCCACGTGTTTGGCGGGCCTTTGGTTATTTGACGAAAGGATCGCAGCTATGAGCGAGAACGATTCCCAGCGCCCCCAGGACGCGGGCAACGCCGGCGAGACCCAGCAGCAGCCGCGCGTGCAGGTGGAGTCGACGCCTGCCGACAGCAACATTCCCTACATGCAGGCCTACGACACGCAGACCGGCAAGCCGCTGGGCGGCCAACAGGTCGTGAACAAGCACACGGTGGTCAAGACCAAGACCAAAAAGCTGCCGATCTTCATTACGGCACTCGCCGGCTGCGCTTGCGGCGCCCTGCTGGTCATCGCGCTCATTATGAGCGGCACGCTCGATATTGGCGGTGGCAGGAATGCCGTGACGGCGGGTGCTTCGGGTTCGTCGACGCAAAAGATCACGATCGACTCCGAGGACACCACGCTGGCCGAGGCCGTTTCTGCCAAGGCCCTGCCCTCCGTGGTTTCCATTACCGCCACTTCGAGCGGCAGCCAGAATGGCTCGCTTTCGCAGTCTGCCGACGAGTCGGACAACTCGGGCAGCGTCGGTTCGGGCGTTGTGCTCGATACCGAGGGCCATATCCTCACCAACAACCATGTGGTTGATGGCTATGACCAGTACGTGGTGACCATGGATGACGGTACTACGTACGAGGCCGAGTTCGTGGGCAACGATGCTTCGAGCGACCTGGCCGTCATCAAGCTCAAGGACGCCGATGCTTCCAAGCTCACCCCGATCGAGATCGGCGACTCCTCCAAGCTCAACGTGGGCGAGTGGGTCATGGCGATCGGCTCGCCGTTCGGCAACGAGCAGTCTGTTTCCACTGGTATCGTCTCGGCGCTCTACCGCTCCACGGCCATGAGTTCTACCAGCGGTAACACCATCTATGCCAACATGATCCAGACCGATGCCGCCATCAACCCGGGCAACTCCGGCGGCGCGCTCGTCAACGACAACGGCGAGCTCGTGGGTATCAACTCGCTTATCGAGAGCTACTCGGGCTCCAGCTCGGGCGTGGGCTTTGCCATTCCGGTTAACTACGCCAAGAACATTGCCGACCAGATTATCGACGGCAAGACGCCGGTGCATCCGTACATGGGCGCTACGCTTTCGAGCGTCAACGCGCTCAACGCCCGCACCAACAAGCTGAGCACCGATAGCGGCGCGTATGTGGCGAGCGTCGTTGAGGACGGTCCTGCTGCCAAGGCCGGCATTCAGGAGGGCGATGTCATTACCAAGCTGGGCGACGACGAGATTACGAGTGCCGATGGCCTGATCATCGCGCTGCGCAGCCACGAGGTGGGCGAGAAGGTCGAGATTACGCTCATGCGCGGCAAGGACGAGAAGAAGGTCACCGTCGAGCTGGGCCCCGACGAGGAGCTGCAGAACCAGCAGCAGGACGACAGCGCGACTGACACCGGCAACGGCGGTATTACCGACGAGCAGCTGCGCCAGTATCTGGAGGAGCTGCTGGGCCAGCAGGGCCAGGGTCAGGGCCAGGGCTACGGCCAGGGTTACTAACGAGTCGCATCACACATACCGATGCCAGAGGGGGCTGTCCCGCCAGCGCGGGACAGCCCCCTCTTTTCCTATTGATCCGTTGGGGACGGGGAAACGGATCATTTAGAAATGGCAAGGGCATGAGTTGATCGCGCAATCCACCCCGGTCCGGCGGCTGCCGATTCGGTGCGGTTTGAGACCGCTATTCGGCCCCATCGTGACCGGTGGTACTCTAGTATCCGTTTGAAATCGAGCGAAGGAGTGCCGCTATGGAGCAATCGAGCCTGTTTGGTGACGGTGTGGATATCGATACCAAAACGCCCGCGAGCGCGGATGCCGCCGCATCGACCGATGCCCGTGCCCAGGCGGCAGCGCGTGCGGCCGAGCTGCGCCACGAGCTCGACTACCACGCCTATCGCTACTACATGCTCGATGCGCCCGAGATCACGGATGCCGCCTTTGACAAAATGCTCGTTGAGCTGCAGGAAATCGAGGCGACCTACCCCGATTTGGTGACGCCCGACAGCTATACCCAGCGCGTGGGCGGCTACGTGAGCGAGCAGTTTACGCCGGTCACGCACATGGCACGCATGTATTCCATGGACGACGCCATGGATCTGGACGAACTCGACGCCTGGCTCCAGCGCACCGAGGATGCGCTCGGCGCCGGTAGCGTCACCTATACCTGCGAGCTCAAGATTGACGGCTTGGGCGTCGCGCTTACCTACCAAAACGGAACCTTCGTGCGCGCGGCCACGCGCGGCGACGGCATCACGGGCGAGGACGTGTCGCTCAACGTGCGCACCATCAAGGACGTGCCCATGCACCTGTCCGAGCCGGCGCTCGCCCACATGGGTGCCGACCGCGAGCGTACCATCGAAGTGCGTGGTGAGGTCTACATGCCCAAGGGCAGCTTTGTCCGTCTAAACGAAGAGGCCGATGCCGAGGGCCGCGACCCCTTTGCCAACCCGCGCAACGCTGCTGCAGGATCCCTGCGCCAAAAGGACCCCAAGGTCACGGCGCGCCGCGATCTGGCCACCTTTATCTACGCCATCGCCGATACCGATCCGCTGCACGTCCACAGCCAGCGCGAGTTTCTGGACTGGCTGCGTAGCGCCGGCTTTAGCGTCAACCCCAACGTGGCTCGTTGCGCCACGCCGGCCGAGGTCCACGAGTTCTGCGCCCAGGCCCTCGAGCATCGCGGTGACCTGGACTACGACATCGACGGCGTGGTCGTAAAGGTCGACAGCTTCCAGCAGCAGCTTGACTTGGGCTTTACCGCTCGCGCACCGCGCTGGGCCATTGCCTTTAAGTTCCCGCCCGAGGAAAAGCAGACCATCCTGCGCGAAATTCGTATCCAGGTGGGCCGTACCGGTGTGCTCACGCCGGTCGCCGAGTTCGACCCGGTGACGGTCGCCGGCTCCACCATCGCGCGCGCCACGCTGCACAACATCGACGAGATCCGTCGCAAAAACGTGCGCGAGGGCGACACCATCATCGTGCACAAGGCAGGCGACGTAATCCCCGAGGTCGTGGGCCCGGTGCTCGATAAGCGCCCGGCCGATTCGGTCGACTGGCAGATGCCCGAGGTCTGCCCCGTGTGCGGTAGCCCCGTGGTCCACGAGGACGGCGGGGTCGCTTACCGCTGCGTCTCCATCGACTGCCCCGCGCAGCTCAAGGAGCGCCTGCTCCACTGGGTGAGCCGTGGCTGCATGGACGTTGATGGCCTAGGCGACGAGATCGTCGACAAGATGATCGCCGCCGGGCTGATTCACGACGTCGCAGACTTCTACCAGCTCACAGTCGACGATATCGCCGGCCTGGACACGGGACGCGTGTACGCCAGCTCCAACAGCAAAAAGGGCGTCAAGAAGGGCGACCCCATTCCGGTAGGCCTCAAGACGGCCGAGAAAATCATCGCCGAGCTCAACAAGTCCAAGAGCCAGCCGCTCGGTCGCGTGCTGTTTGCCCTGGGTATCCGCCATGTGGGCAAGAGTGTGGGCGAGGTCATCGCTGAGCGATTCCTGTCGATTGATAAGCTCATCTTGGCGAGCGAAGAGGACATCGCCGAGTGCGAGGGCATTGGCCCCAAGATTGCGGCGAGCGTCAAGCAGTTCCTGGCCGTACCCGAGAACCTTGCCGTGCTGGAACGTCTGCGCCAAGCGGGCCTTTCGCTCGAGGTCGACTTGGGCGCCGCTCATGCGCAAGCCGCGGCCGATGCCGGCGTGGCGGGCGAGCTCGCCGACGCTCAACCACTCGCGGGTCTGACCTTCGTGCTCACCGGCACGCTCGTCAACCGCACCCGTGACGAGGCGGGCGCGGCGCTCAAGGTGCTCGGCGCCAAGGTTTCGGGCAGTGTGTCCAAGAAGACGAGCTATCTGGTTGCCGGTCCCAAAGCGGGCTCCAAGCTCACCAAGGCCGAGCAGCTGGGTGTGCCCGTGCTGGATGAGGACGCGCTCGAGCAGATCCTGGCGACTGGTCAGGTGCCCCAGGCTTAGCGCATCGATAATCAAATTGAAAAACCTCCCGGAAACGCTTTCCGGGAGGTTTTTATTTGGGCGTGGTGGCAGGTGGCATGATCTTCGCCGCGTAGCTTGCTGAGGGCGATCCTGCGGACCGGTGTCGTTCCGGAGCGATAGAAGACTCATACAAAGCAGAGGGACCCCACAACGGGGATTGTCCCTACTGTGGTGGTTCTTATGCACGTAAACATTAACATTAACGTGTATACTTGACAGCGAAGATATATGTTGAGAGGAGCCGCTATGGTTACCGTCGCGTTTTCGGAACTGCGCCAAAGCCTTACGCAGGTGGCCGAAAAGGTTGCCAATGAGGGCGAGGAGGTTGTGGTCTTCAAGCGGAGCAAGCCGTTGTTCAAGATCGTACCGCTCGACTATCAAGGCCCGGTTGCAGTGGAATATGACGCTGCCCAGAAGCGCGGGGGTGCAAAGCCGACGCGCGGCACGGACAAGCCCAAGCGCGACGTGGGTACGATGTGGCATCCCAAGATCACCTGGAAGGAGATTCGCGAGATGCTCGCGGAGGATGAGGACTACCAGGAGTATCTCGATATCGTGGCTAAAATGCCAAAGGGAACGCCGCTCGATACGATGACGGTTGAAGATGAAAAGCGCGTCGCGAGGGAGCGCTACCTATGAGGGCTTTTCTCGATACCAATTTTCTGCTCGATTGCGTGCTTCCGGGTCGGCCGGAGCATGGGGCGGCGCAAACCATCAAGGGGCTTGTTGACGTGGGGCTTATCGAGGGCGTTGTTTCGGCCTGCTCTCTCAAGGACGCGTATTACATTCTCACTAAACAGGCCGGCGAGGCGCGCGCCCGCGAGGTAGTGCGCGACTGCCTTAAGAGCTACTCGCTAGAGCCTCTCGACCAAGAAGCTTGTTTAACCTCCGCCTATTCCGATGAGCCGGATTTTGAGGACGGCTGTATTCGTGCGATGGCCGAGCGTGCCGGTGCGGACTTTATCATCACGCGTGACCGTGCCGCGTTTGTACGCTCGACCATCAAGACCTTCTCGCCCGCAGAGTTCATCCGTGCGTTTCCGATCCCGGAGGAGTAAAACCGCCACGCCGGGGAGTGTCCCCGGCGTTTAGCGAGCTTGTTGGGAGGCTCTCGGCCCAGTGACTGTTACAAAAAAACGGCTATAGCAAATTTGTCGTACTCCGATCTGAGGACTATGACCTCATGGTTCAGGAACAGGCTAAGGCTCGTCTGATGGCTCGCATAGCTGTGGCCGAACGGGAGCGTGCTGCTGGCACGGCACGTGATGCCTTTGAGGCTCTCGATGACCTTGAGGCAAAATATGGCCTATAACGTCAAGATTCTGCCTACAGCTGAACGTTTTCTAGGCAGTTCTTATCTGGACGGGGCAACGGGCACGGTGATCTGCGTCACATAGGTTGCGGGGTCGTCGCTGATGATGTCGTCGATCAGCGCGATTTCGCGTCGCCACGCTACGCCACCAACTTGTCAAAAGCCCCGCGCCGGTTGAGCACGGTAAACGCGACAACGCAAATGACCGCCGACAAAATCGAACCGCACGGCGAGGCGATGCCCATGGGAAACAGTGTGTTGGAATAGGCATTCGACAGCAGCCATGCACCGGGCACGCGAATGAGCGCCACGGCCAGCACGTTGTGCGCAAAGCCGATGTAGCTCTTGCCGTACGCAGCGAAAAAGCCACTAAAGCAAATGTGGATGCCGGCAAAGATTGCGTCGAAAATATAGCTGCGCATATAGCCGGTACCGGCCGCGACTACTGCAGCGTCCTTGGCAAAAAAGCAGATAAACGCCGGTGCCACCAGCCACATCAGCACCGTGATCAGGCAGCCGTATACCACCGAAATGGTCATGGCATCCTTGAGCACCTGGCGCGCGCGGTCGCCCTTGCCTGCGCCGGCGTTTTGCGCCGTGAGCGCGCTGACGGTGGCACCCATGGAGCTCGGCACAATGAACAAAAAGCTGATCATCTTCTCGACCAAGCCCACGGCGGCGGCGTCGACCAGGCCGCGGTGGTTGGCGATGACGGTGATAAACATAAACGCCACCTGGATGCAGCCGTCCTGCACAGCCACGGGCACGCCAATCTTAAGGATGCTGCCGAGCACCTCGGGCTGGGGGCGCAGGTCGCTGCGCTTAACGTGGATGTTCGTGCGACGGCTCTTAAGCCACACGAGCGCGAGGGCAACGCTTGCCGTCTGGGCGGTCACCGTGCCGAGCGCCGCACCCACGGGGCCGAGTCCCATGTGGCCGATAAATAGAAAGTCGAGCGCGATGTTGATGATACATGCCACGCCGATTACGTACATAGGCGAGCGCGAATCGCCCAGCCCGCGAAAGATGGCCGAGAGGATGTTGTACGCGGCGATAAACGGAATGCCGACAAAGCAAATGCGCAGGTAGGCAGCGGTGCCATCGACCGCCTCGGGCGGCGTGCCAATGAGCGCCACGATTTGCGGGCATAGTGCAAACAAGATGACGGCCAGTACCACCGAGACGCCCATAAAGAGCGTGATGGTGTTGCCGATGGCTGTCTCGGCGCGGTCGAAGCGGCGCGAGCCCACGGCGTGGCCGACGATAACCGTCGTTCCCATGGCCAGGCCCACGAGCGTCACAGTGATGATATAGAGCGTCTGCGCGCCATTGCCCACGGCGGTGATGCCGGCGGCGCCGCTAAACTGCCCCATCATGTACAGGTCGGCCATGCCGTAGAGCATCTGCAAAAAGTACGAGAGCATATAGGGCAGGGCAAAGACCGCGATGGTCTTAAGGACATTGCCGCGTGTGAGGTCGTGTTCCATGGGCGGGGCACTTTCTGGATTGGTTCGTTTAGCTACCAGTGTAGTGAAAACCCTACAACGATTGTAGAGTCAAGGTTTGTGTTGGCAGTGGGGCGAAAAAGTCATGCACGCGTTCATTTCCAATTGAATACGGACGTGCGCCCTGTGAACATGGCGCCTGTACTAGCCTTGCAGAAATCGATTTCGGAGCACTTGACACCGCCACACGGCGCGCCATAATACGTGCGTTTGCGAACAACGTTTGATGGGGGATGAACCTGCGTGCGCAATCTCAAGATTCTGTTTTCCTATCTGGGGGCATACCGCCGCGATGCCATACTCGGCGTGCTCTTTGTGACGGCCGAGACGGCGCTCGAGCTGTTTATCCCGGTCATCATGGCAAATATCATCGATGTGGGCGTGCCCGCGGGCGATATCAACTACATGCTGTTGCAGGGCACGTATATGTTGGTATGCGCCGCATGTTCGCTGGTACTTGGCTTGGGCTATGCACGCACGTCTGCTCGCGTCGCCTCGGGGCTGGGCGCAAACTTGCGCGAGGCCGAGTATCGCAAGATCCAGACGCTCGCTTTTGGCAATCTCGATGAATACGAGACGAGCTCGCTTGTCACTCGCATGACCACCGACATCACCGTGATTCAAAACGCCGTAGGCAACGGCTTCCGCCCCATGGTGCGCGGGCCGGTAAATCTGGTCATGGGCCTCGTCTACGCCTTTGCGCTCTCGCGCGAGCTCGCGGCGGTCTTTGCCGTCATTCTGCCGATGCTCGCCATCGTGCTCGGTATCATTACCGTGCGTGTGAGCCCGCTCTACTGCCAGCTCCAGACCTCGATGGACCACCTCAACGGCGTGGTGCAAGAGGACCTTACCGCCGTGCGCGCCGTGAAGGCTTACGTGCGCGCCGAGCACGAGTGCGACAAGTTCGACACCGTCAATACCGAGCTCGCTGGCACGGCGACCAAGACCTTCGGTACCGCTGTGCTCAACCTGCCGGTGTTCCAACTCTCGATGTACGTGGCTGCGCTCTCGATTCTGTGGATTGGCGGTCGCATGATCATCGAAGGTCGCTTGGGCGTGGGCTCGCTCACGGGCTTTATGAGCTACGTGCTGCTGATCATGAACTCGCTCATGATGATTTCCAACGTGTTTTTGCTGCTCACACGCGCTCTTACGAGTGTGGGCCGTATCGCGGAGGTGCTCGATGAGGAGCCCTTTATCGCCAACCCTGCGGGGGACCTCGCGACTGCGGAGCCAGCGGACGGCAGTATCGAGTTTCGCGACGTTTCCTTTAAATACCGCGCGGATGCAGCCGAGGATGTGCTCGAGCATATCGACCTTCGCATCGAGGGCGGCTCGACGGTGGGCATCCTCGGCGGCACGGGCTCGGGCAAGAGTTCGCTTGTGCAGCTGATTGCGCGCCTGTACGACGCCACCGAGGGCGCCGTGCTTGTGGGCGGACGCGACGTGCGCGACTATGACCTTGCGACCCTACGTGATGCCGTGGGCATTGTGTTGCAAAAGAATGTGCTGTTCACGGGCACCGTGCGCGAGAACCTGCAGTGGGGCAATCCGCAGGCGTCGGACGATGAGCTCCTCGCGGCTTGCCGCGCGGCGTGCGTGGACGAGTTCCTTGATCGCATCGGCGGGCTGGACGGCGAGTTGGGCCAAGGCGGCGCCGGTGTTTCGGGTGGCCAGAAGCAGCGCCTGTGCATCGCGCGCACGCTGCTCAAGCATCCGCGCGTGCTCATTTTTGATGATTCGACCAGCGCGGTCGACATGGCGACCGACGCTAAGATTCGCGAGCACATCGCTCGGATTCCCGATACGACCGTGCTCATCATCGCCCAGCGCATCGCGAGCGTCATGGATGCCGATCGCATTGTGGTGTTGGACGACGGTCGTGTCCACGGCGTGGGCACGCACGAGGAACTGCTGGCGGGCGACAACATATACCAGGAGATTTACGCCTCGCAGATGGAGTTTGCGGGGAACGCGGACGCCGGTGACGGTCGCGACGATGGCTGCGCGAATGATCCGTTTTCCTCCGTCCCCAGCGAATCACCCTTGGAAGGGGGTAAGCGCCATGCCTAAGACCGCAGCCCAAGCACGCCCGGCCGACCTCAAGCGCACTGTGCGCCGCCTGCTCTCCTACATGGGGCACGCCAAGTTCTCGCTGCTCGCGGTGGGCGTGCTCGCCTCCGTCGCCGCCATCGCGAGCCTCGCCGGCACCTACATGGTGCGCCCCATCGTTAACGGTTTGGCCACGGGCGGGGAGGAACTGCTCGCCAAGCAGGTCATCCTGACGGCGATTATCTACGCCGCGGGCGTGCTCTCGGCTCTGGGCTACTCGCAGATTATGG
>JAIIWC010000088.1 GCA_022745215.1 Collinsella sp.
AACGCGCTCGGTATTCCCGCCAAGCTGCACTATCCCATCGAGGGCTATCCGCACGACGTCGATCTGATCGTATCCGATGACGGCTATGGCAAGAACGAGTTCGTCGAGACCACCCGTCCGCTCGTCGTGGTCACCGCCCCCGGCCCCGGCTCGGGCAAGCTTGCCACCTGCCTGTCGCAGCTCTATCACGAGCACAAGCACGGCACTGCCGCCGGCTACGCCAAGTTCGAGACCTTCCCGGTCTGGAACCTGCCCCTCACGCATCCGGTCAACATCGCCTACGAGGCTGCCACGGCCGACCTCGACGATGCCAATATCATCGACTCGTTCCATCTTGAGGCTTACAACAAGACCACGGTCAACTACAACCGCGACGTCGAGGCCTTCCCGGTGGTCCGTGCCCTGATGGAAAAGATTCTGGGTGAGAGCCCCTATCAGAGCCCTACGGATATGGGCGTCAATATGGTTGGCTTTGCCATCACCGATGACGATGCCTGCCGCGATGCCTCCAAGATGGAGATTGTCCGTCGCTACTTTGCCGCGGTCGAGGCCGTGCGTCGCACCGGTGTGGGCGACGAACAGGTCGATCGTCTCAAGCTCATTATGAAGAAGGCCGGTATCGACAAGAATTACTCGCCGGCGCGCTCGGCCGCCCTTACCAGGGAGCAGCTGACGGGCGGTCCCGTGGGCGCTATGGTCATGCCGGACGGCTCTGTGGTGACGGGTAAGACTTCCACGCGCCTGGGCGCCGCGAGCTCGCTTATCATGAATGCCCTCAAGCATGTCTCGGGCGTCGACCTTGAGCTCGAGGTTATCAGCGACGAGGCGATCGAGCCCATCAGTAAGCTCAAGACGCATTTCCTGGGCAGCAAGAATCCGCGCCTCCACACCGATGAGACGCTCATGGCGCTTTCGATTACCTCGGCCACGAGTGAGACGGCGGCCCGCGTTCTTTCGGGCCTGGAGCAGCTGCGCGGCTGCGATGCCTTCTTTAGCGTGATTATCTCTCCGACGGATGAGACGGTGCTGCGCAAGTTGGGCATCAACGTGTGCTGCGAGCCCAAGTTCGAGCGCCGTGGGTTCTTCCACCGCTAAGACGAGTTTATTGGTCTGATAAGGCCGCATGGGGTATATGCCCCATGCGGCTTTTTTATCAACAAAGCCTTAGTTCGAGGTAAAAATAGGCCGTTTACCTGCCTATAAGCGATTTGGGCGGTATACAATATCGCTGATGAAACATCCTTTGCGGGATGCGCCGGTCGTGCACGGCGCGTTAGATGCTCGTGCTCGGTTTGAGGAGGCTGCCATGGCGGGCAAGGGTCGTGCGAGTGTCAACGATATGAAGCGTGTCGAGGTGCTGGTGCTGATGGAGATCGCTCAGCAAACCGAAGGCAATGGCGGGCTGTATGGTTTCTCGCGCAAAACGCTTGCCGAGCGCGTGGGGGTTTCGCCGTATCGTGCCCGCGCCGCAATCGATCGCTTGGATTCGGAAGGCATGATCGATGTCGTCTCGCGCTATAGCGACGATGGCGGTCAGCTTGCGAATGGAATTCGCCTTACCGAGTGCGGCGAGTGGTATCTAAAGGGCGTCCGTGCCGGCATGCTCGTTCAAGATATGCTCGAGGACGAGGCCGCTGATCGATAGCAGTGTGCAATCCTTGCCGCAGCAGCGCCGTCTGGGAAACCGGGCGGCGTTTTGTTTCGAGATTGAGAAATGCGATTGCGCCTGAGAAAAAATGTGAACGGCTCGGGGCTCAAGTATTACAATGAAGACCCGTAAGATGTGTATGGACAACTTCTACGGGAAGCGCAGGTAACTCAATATGACCAAGCATGTGTTCGTGACTGGTGGCGTGGTTTCGTCCCTGGGCAAGGGTATCACCGCGGCCTCGCTGGGCCGTCTGCTCAAGTCGCGCGGCTATAAGGTAACGATGCAAAAGGCCGACCCGTATCTGAACGTCGACCCCGGCACCATGAGCCCGTTTCAGCATGGCGAGGTCTTTGTGACCGAAGATGGCTATGAGTCCGACCTGGACCTGGGCCACTACGAGCGCTTTATCGACGAGAATCTGACCCGCGATTCCAACTTTACGACCGGCGCCATCTACAAGAGCCTGATCGCCCGTGAGCGTCGCGGCGACTTTTTGGGCGGTACCGTGCAGGTGATCCCGCACGTCACGAACGCCATCAAGGATAAGTTCCGCCGCATCGAGGAACAGACCGGCTCCGATGTGGTCATCACCGAGCTGGGCGGCACGATCGGCGACATCGAGTCCCAGCCGTTTGTCGAGGCCATCCGCCAGTATCGCAAGGAGGCCGGCCCCGAGAACGTCTGCTACATCCACGTGTCGCTTGTTCCCTATATTGCCGCCGCCCACGAGGTCAAGACCAAGCCGACGCAGCATTCCGTTAAGGAGCTCCGCAGCTTTGGTATTCAGCCCGACATTATTGTGCTGCGCTCCGACCACCATATCGACGACGCCATCCGCGGCAAGATCGCAAGCTTCTGCGATGTCGACACCGACTGCGTCTTTACCAACGAGGATTGCGCGAGCATCTACGATGTCCCGCAGCTGCTTGCCGAACAGGACTTTGACCTGCGCATTTGCGAGCGCCTGGGTCTGGACCCGCGCGAGCGCGACATGAGCGAGTGGAATGAGTTCCTGCGCAAGCAAAACCATGCCAACCATCACGCCGACAAGGTCAAGATCGCCGTCGTGGGCAAGTATACGCAGCTGCCCGATGCCTACCTGTCGGTTATCGAGGCCCTGCACCACGCTGGCGTGTTCTACGATCGCCACGTTGACGTGCAGCTGGTCGATGGCGAGAGCCTCGACGAGCAGAACGTCTCCGAGGTCCTGGGTGACGCCTCGGGCATCTTGGTCCCTGGCGGCTTTGGCAAGCGCGCCCTGGAGGGTAAGATCCTCGCGGCCGAGTTCGCCCGCGAGCACAAGATTCCGTATCTGGGCATTTGCCTGGGTATGCAGGTCGCCGTGTGCGAGTTCGCCCGCAATGTCGTCGGCCTTGCCGGCGCCAGCTCCTCTGAGTTCGATCCGGACGGTCCGTTTAGCGTCATCGACCTGATGAGCTCGCAGGAGGATGTGACCGAGAAGGGCGGCACCATGCGTCTGGGCGCCTATCCGTGCAAGCTCGCTGCCGATTCCCTCGCGCGTGAGGCATATGGCGAGGAGCTCGTCTACGAGCGTCACCGTCACCGCTTTGAGTTCAACAACGCCTTCCGCGACCAGCTCGAGGACGCCGGCCTGGTTATCTCGGGCCTCTCGCCCGACGAGCGTCTGGTCGAGATGGTCGAGCTGCCGCGTGACGTGCATCCGTGGTATGTGGCCACCCAGGCTCACCCCGAGTTCAAGAGCCGTCCGACCAACCCGCAGCCGCTGTTCCGCGAGTTCGTGCGCGCCTCGATCGGTCAGCACGAGGGTGTCGATCGCCTGCAGGTGACGCCCATGAACCTCGCTACGGACTAAGGGTGCCGGCGAACAAAGAACATACCGAAGCTACTCCCTCGTCGCTCGCTGTGGCGGCGGGGGAGTATCTCGATTACCTCGCGGTTGAGCGGGGTTTGGCGCGCAACACGATTGCGGCATATCGCCGTGACCTGACGACGTACTGCGCCTATCTGGAGCGGGCGGGTATTGCGTCTTTTAAAGATGTGAGCCGTCAGGTCGTGGAAGGTTTTGTCGCCGATCGCCGCGACGGAGGCTATTCCGATGCCTCGGTGGAGCGCGCGCTCGCGGCCGTAAAGGGCCTGCATGCCTTTTTGGTGCGCGATGGGGCTGTGGCCCAAAATCCAACGGCGGCGTTGCGCCTGCCCAAAAAGGCCGAGCGCCTGCCGGAGTACCTTTCGGTGGAGGATGTCTCGGCGCTGCTCGATCAAGACTTTCCTGAGGGCGAGATGGGGCTGCGCGACCACGCTATTTTGGAAGCGCTTTACGGTTGCGGTTTGCGCGTGAGCGAGCTGGTGGGGCTCGATGTGGGCGATATCCATATCGATGACGGGTTTGTCCTGGTGCGCGGCAAGGGCTCAAAGGAACGCCTGTCCCCACTGGTGGGAAGCGCGGCGCGAGCTCTGACGCTCTATGTAACTGAGGGACGTTCTCGCTTGGCGGCCCATGCCCGCGGAACTGAGACCTCGGCGGTCTTTTTAAATAAGAACGGACGTCGCCTGTCGCGCCAGGCCGTGCATGCGATATGTGAACGCTATGGGCGTCAGGTGGGATTGGTAGGACTCCATCCCCACACTTTGCGCCACTCCTTTGCCACCCACATGCTCGCGGGCGGTGCCGACCTGCGCGTGCTGCAGGAAATTTTGGGCCATGCCGATATTTCGACCACGCAGGTCTACACGCATGTCGACCGCACGCAGCTGACCGAGGTCTATCTGGCGGCGCATCCGCTGGCGCATCGCTAGCACCTCGCTGACCTGCATATTCATAACTATTAGGGGACGGGCCCCAGATTGCCGAGCCGTGCTTTTACGCGCATGGGCAATCTGGGGCC
>JAIIWC010000025.1 GCA_022745215.1 Collinsella sp.
GGTGGACGTCCATCCCGAACGCGGTAGAATACTTTGGCATGGGAGCCTCCCAACCTCGTTGCGGCGCGGCTGCGCCTATGGCACTTCAACATCATTGTCGCAGCCCCGACCCGCGGTCACGAGCGGGGGCTCCTATCTTTTTAGTGCCCTCGGATTGGGTCATAGTGTCTGTAGAGGCGGGCCGCGGGCAATCCGTTCCAATGTTTCCAAATGAATACGCTGTGAGCCGTGAGAGACGATTCTCCCCGCAAGCACTCTAGTATGCTAAAGTACCCAGAAGACCGGCGGAGCTATGCCGGTCTTCTGCTCTATGTGAAACACAGCATGAGGAGGCTCACCAGATGACGGCCACACCGTGGGGATTCCGGGACATATTGCCCGAGGAGGCTCAGGCGCGCGAGGAGATTGCGCTGACGGTGAAGGGCTGCTTCAGGGAGCATCATTACCTTCCGGTCGAAACGCCGCTGCTCGAGGACAAGGGTTCACTCGAGGAAGGCGGCCGCATCGCGGACACGCCGTTTAAACTTTTTGACGATGATGGCCGTCTGCTGGTGGTCCGTCCCGACAACACATTACCGATCGTGCGTCTGGTCTCGACCCGCATGCGCGCGGCCGACCTGCCCCTGCGCCTGCGCTATGAGGCGCCGGTGGTTCGCGAGTGCCAGCGCAATGCCGGTGGCTCGCGTCAGTTTACGCAGCTGGGCTTTGAGCTTATCGGTGCGGGCGATACCGCGGGCGATGTCGAGATTGTCTCGCTCGTGGCCGAGGCCGTGCGCAAGCTGGCGCTGCCCGATGCGCGCATTATCGCAGGTAGCGTGCGCCCGTTTAAGGAGCTGCTCGCGGCGTGCGAGGATCGCGAGCTGGCCGCCGAGGCCTTGTGCTGCGTGCACGCCAACGACTTTGTGGGCCTCGATGCCCACGTGGCGGCAAGCGTCGAGTCCGATGGCGTCAAGGCCGCCATTAGCGAGCTGCCGCGTCTGCACGGCGGTGCCGAGGTACTCGACCGCGTGGACGCGCTGCTGGAGACCGCCGGTATCGTCGCGCCGCTGACGCGCGAGCTGCGTGCCCTGGTCGAGGGCCTGGCACCCGAGGACGCCCAGGTGCTGTCGTTCGACTTCTCTATCATGAACTCTTTCGATTACTACACGGGCCTGGTCTTTAAGGCCTATGCCGGCGGCTTGCCCGATCCGGTCGGTTCGGGCGGACGCTATGACTCCATCTTTACCGGCGCATTTGGCGACG
Source organism: Collinsella sp. (assembly GCA_022745215.1). Classification (GTDB taxonomy): domain Bacteria; phylum Actinomycetota; class Coriobacteriia; order Coriobacteriales; family Coriobacteriaceae; genus Collinsella. The sequence goes on from JAIIWC010000025.1 coordinate 1,243, forward strand.
GTATCGAGGTGCCGGCGGCGGGCTTCGCCTTTTCGCTCGAGCGCCTGGAGGCCGCGCGCACTTCGGCCGAGGACGCCGCTTCCGATGGCGATCACGCCGCGGGCCGTGGCGCCGAGGGCCCGCTGCGCATCGCCGTGCCCAAGGGCTCACTCAAGGCCGATACGCTCGACGTGCTCGAGGCCGCGGGCCTGGACGTCTCTGAGCTGCGTGACCCCGGCCGTCACCTGATCGTGCGCGGCCGCGACACGCGTGCCGGCGAGGGCACGGTTGGCAATATCGAGTTTGTCATCGTGCGTCCCAGCGATGCGCCTGCCTTTGTGGGTTGCGGTGGTGCCGACTGCGGCATCTGCGGCTGGGACTCGCTCATCGAGGCCGACCTCAACTTGCTGCAGCTGGTTGACCTGGGCTATGGCCTGTGCACCTTTATCGAGGCGGAGCCCGCATGGCGCGCCGGTCAGGCCGAGCGCAACTACGCCCGTCGCGGTTCGCTTCGCGTGGCAACCAAGTACCCGCGCATCGCGAGTGCCTGGTATGCCGAGCGCGGTGTGAACGCCGACATCGTTTCGCTGCACGGCAACATCGAGCTGGGACCCATCGTCGGCATGACCGATCGCATCGTGGACATTACCGCCACGGGTGCCACGCTGCGCGACAACGACTTGGTCATCACCGGCCGCATCATGGACTGCACGGCCCGCTTCTTTGTCAATCCGGGTGCCGCGCGCCTGGATCCGCGCGTACGCAATCTGGCAGATCGCCTGGCCGCGGCCGTTAAGGACAAGCATTTTGAGCCCGTCGCGGGCTCGGCACAATAGCGCGAGCGCGCACGGGCGCCCCAACGTACGGGCTGCGGGTCGATTGGCGCCGCCGTCCGGCCTCTCGTTTTTCGAATGCAACCTCGACCGATAGGGGATACCGATATGAAGACTATCAAGCTTGCTCCCGGTGAGCGTCTCGTTACCAACCAGCTCAACCGTAAGGGCGTGCTGCCGCAAAACATCGTCGACGCCGCCCGCGATATCGTGGCCAACGTGCGCGCCAACGGTGATGCCGCGGTGCGCGATTACTGCCAGCGTTTTGACGGTGTTGAGCTGCAGGGCTTCCGTCTGCCGCAAGAGCAGATCGATGCCGCGCTCGAAGGCCTCGACTCGGTCTTTGTCGCCGCGCTCGAGAAGGCCGCGCGCCAGATTCGCGAGTTCCACCAGCGCGAGGTCGAGCAGAGCTGGTTTACCACGCGTGCGGATGGCACGATACTCGGCGTTAAGGTGACCCCGCTCGCGGCGGCCGGCATCTACGTGCCGGGCGGTCGTGCGCAGTATCCCTCCACGGTGCTCATGAATGCCGTCCCCGCCAAGGTCGCCGGCGTCAAGCGCGTGGTCATGGTGACGCCGCCGCAAAAGGACGGCCTGATCAGCCCGTATACGCTTGCCGCGGCAAAGCTCGGCGGCGTGGACGAAATCTATATGGTGGGCGGCGCCCAGGCCGTGGCCGCGCTGGCGTACGGCACCGAGACCATTCCGCGTGTCGACAAGATCACCGGCCCGGGCAACGCCTTTGTTGCCGCCGCCAAGCAGATTGTCTCGGGTGACGTGGGTATCGACATGGTCGCCGGTCCCTCCGAGGTCTGCGTGCTGGCTGACGCCACGGCCAAGCCCATGGTGGTCGCGGCCGACCTGATGGCGCAGGCCGAGCACGATCCGCTGGCTGCCTGCTACCTGGTGACCTGCGACGAGCAGTTTGCGCGCGAGGTCGAGGCGGGTATCGACGTTTTGGTGGCGCAGTCGCCGCGTGCCGAGATCACACGCGCCTCGCTCGACAATGAGGGCACCATCGTGGTGGCCGCCGACATGGCTGCCGCCGTCGAGGCTGTGAACACCGTGGCACCCGAACACCTTGAGCTGCACTGCAAGGACGCGATGGGCCTGCTCGGCGGCATTCGCAACGCCGGAGCCATCTTTGTGGGCGCTTGGAGTTCCGAGCCGCTCGGCGATTACGTCGCCGGCCCCAACCACACGCTGCCGACCGGCGGTACGGCCATGTTCTCCAACCCGCTTTCGGTCGAAGAGTTCGTTAAGCGCTCGAGCGTCATTTGCTATACGCCCGAAGGTCTGCTCTCCGACGCTCCTGCTACGCAGCGCCTGGCCGAGGCCGAGGGCCTGTGGGCACACGCTCTTTCGGCCGCACTGCGCCGCCGCGTGTTGGAGCAGGGCGAGGATGCCGTGAGTGCCGAGTCGCTGGCCGCGGCCGACCTGACCAAGGTCGCCTGGCCGGGCGACGCCGTGGCGACGGTCGCCGAGGGCGTGGACCTGGCGGCGGCTGCGGGCGAGGATGGCGCCCCGACCGGCAAGGAGGCCTAATATGGCCGAGCTGACGCCTCGCATGAAGGAGCTCGTCCAGCCCTATCTGGCCGGTATTGAGCCCTACGATCCCAACTTTACGCCCACGCGCATCAACCTTTCGGCCAACGAGAACACCTATCCCGTGCCGGCCGGCATGCGCGAGGCGGTCGACGCCGCCCTGGCTGCCACGCCGCTCAACCGCTATCCCGATCCCATGTCCAACGACCTGCGCGACGAGCTAGCCGCCTGGCATGGCGTGACGCGCGAGAATATCTGCGTGGGCAACGGTGGCGACGAACTGCTCTATAACTACCTGCTGGCGTTTGGCGGCGCGGGGCGGACTCTGCTCAACTGCCCGCCGTGCTTTAGCGAGTATGCGTTCTTTGCATCGCTCTGTCAGACCGATGTGCGCGACGTGTGGCGCGATCCCGCGACCTTTGAGCTCGACCAGGCAGCTGTGCTCGCGGCCGCACCCGGGTGCAACCTTGCGATCGTGACCTCGCCCAACAATCCCACGGGCGACGTGGCGCCGCTCGACTTTGTCGCGGCCCTGTGCGATGCGTGCCCCGGCATGGTGATGGTCGACGAGGCCTACGTGGAGTTTGCCGACGATTCGTTTGGCGCGACAACCACGGCGCAAGGCCTTATCGCCGAGCATCCCAACCTGGTGATTCTGCATACGCTGTCCAAGGCGTTTGGCGCCGCCGGCACGCGTCTGGGCTATGTGATCGCGGCGCCCGAGGTCATCGATGTGTTCGCGGCGATTCGCCAGATCTATTCGGTCAACGTGCTGAGCCAGGCCGCAGCGCTTGCCTGCGTGCGTGCCCGCGATGCATACGCGCCCGTGGTGGCGCAGGTTGCATCCGAGCGCGAGCGCGAGCTGTGCGCCCTACGCGCAATGGCTGCCGAGGGCCTGCCCGTGGAGGTATGGCCGAGCGCGGCGAATTTTGTGCTCGCGCGCACGCCGCATGCCACGCGCGTGCGCGAGCGTCTGCGCGACGAGTATTCAATTTTGGTGCGCGACTTTAGCTACGCGCCGGGGCTCGCGGACTGTCTACGCATTACCGTGGGTACCCCGCAGGAAAACGACGAGGTGCTGGCCGCGTTTGCCGCGCTGGTGAAGGAGGAGATGTAGATGGACCGCTATGCCGAGGTAACCCGCAAAACGGGCGAGACCGACATTGTCGTAAAGCTCGATCTGGACGGATCCGGCGTGTGTGATATCTCGACCGGCGTGCCGTTTTTCGACCACATGCTCAACGCTTTTGGCCGCCATGGTCTGTTCGATCTGACGGTGCACGCGGTGGGCGACGTCGAGGTCGATGCGCATCACACCGTCGAGGACACGGGTATTGTGCTGGGCGAGGCGTTTTGCCAGGCGCTGGGCGACAAGGCGGGCATTACGCGCTTTGCCGACGCGGCGATCGCGATGGACGAGACGCTCGTGATGGCCGCCGTTGACATCTCGGGCCGCGGGCAGGCCTACTGCGAGCTGCCCGTGCCGACCGAGCGCGTGGGCAACTTTGATACCGAGCTGGCCGTTGAGTTCTTCTACGCCTTTGCGCGCGACGCCAAGCTCACGTTGCACGTGCGCGAGCTGGCGGGCGGTAACTCGCATCACATTATCGAGGCCGCCTTTAAGGCCGTGGGCCGCACGATGCGCCACGCCTGCGAGCTCGATCCCCGCGTGCAGGGCATCCCCAGCACCAAGGGCTCACTGTAACCGCCACATAGGTAAAACCACTACGAAGGTGCCTGTCCCCTTTGTGGTGGTTTTCGGACAAGATGAGGAGGAGGGGTCGCGTGGGCGAACCGAAGATCGTGGTGGTCGACTACCACAAGGGCAACTTGTCGAGCGTCGTGCGCGGGCTTGCGCGCGCCGGTGCCGCTGCCTGCACGTCGGACGACCCGGAGCAGATCCGCCGCGCCGACGGCCTGGTCATCCCGGGCGTGGGCGCGTTCTATGACGCGATCGCCTTTATGCGCCAGAGCGGCGAGGAGGCGGCCGTGCTCGATGCCGTCGCCGCCGGAACTCCGCTGCTCGGCATCTGCCTGGGCCTTCAGCTCTTTTTTGAGCGCGGCAACGAGGGCGTGCCTGCGGACGAGGGCATGGCTGCAGACGGCAGCGCCCCCGAGCAGGCTGGCGGTCCCTGGGTCAATGGCCTGGGCATCATGCGCGGTTCGTGTGCGCGCTTGGAGTCGAGCCGCCTGAAGGTGCCGCACGTGGGCTGGGATCAGGTGCACATGACGCCCGCCGGCGCGGCCGATCCGTTGCTTGCCGGTTTTGCCGAGGGTGCCAACATGTACTTCACCCACAGCTACGCGGTGGCAGGCGATGCCGATGCCGCTGATGTTTTGGCGCGCACGCACTATACGCGGAGTTTCCCGTGCATCGTGCATCACGGCAACGTGTGGGGCTGTCAGTTCCATCCCGAGAAATCCTCCGCGCTTGGTCAGCGCATTCTTAAGAACTTCGTCAACATCGTCGAGGAGGCCGGCCGATGATCCTGTTTCCCGCAATCGATCTGATCGGCGGCAAGGTTGTGCGCCTGGAGCGCGGCGACCGCAGCCGCTGCAAGGTATATTCCGACGACCCCGTCGCCGTCGCCCGCTCGTTTGCCGAGCAGGGCGCGAACTGGGTGCATGTCGTCGACCTGTCCGCTGCCTTTGGCGAGGACGAGGACGCGTGCGCTGCCAACTCGGCGGCGATTAAGGCTATCTGCGGCGTCGACGGCCTGTCGGTGGACGTGGGCGGCGGTGTCCGCTCGCTCGCGCGCATCGACGAGCTGGCCGGCTATGGTGCTCGCCGCATTGCGCTGGGCACCGTGCTGGTGACCGAGCCGGGTTTTGCCGAGGTGGCAGCCCAAGGCTTTGGCGAGCTGTTGGTGGCAGATATTGCCGCGCGCGACGGCCAGGTCAAGGTGAATGGCTGGCGCGACGGCGCGGGCGTGGCGCTCGACGATGCCGTGGCGCAGCTTTCCGAGCTGGGCTTTAAGCATCTGGTGTATACCGACATCGCGCGCGATGGCATGCAGACGGGCATCGATGTGGCGGTGTATCGCCATGTGGCCGAGGTCGCGGGATTTCCCGTCGTGGCTTCGGGCGGCATCTCGACGCTCGACGACATCCGCGCGCTGGCCGCGGTGGGCGAGGGCGCGATTGAAGGTGCCATCACCGGCCGTGCGCTCTACGAGGGCAACTTTACGCTGGTACAGGCGTTGGCCGCCGCCCGAGGGGAGGAGTAGCCCATGCTTACCAAGCGCGTGATTCCCTGTCTAGACGTCAAGGACGGCCGTGTGGTCAAGGGCGTCAACTTTGTGAGCCTGCGCGATGCGGGCGATCCGGTGGAGCTTGCCCGTGCCTACGACCGCGAGGGTGCAGACGAGGTCGTCTTCCTGGACATTACCGCCACGAGCGACAACCGCGCGACGACCATCGAGATGGCGGCGCACGCGGCCGAGGAGCTCGCTATTCCCTATACCGTGGGCGGCGGTTTCCGCAACCTGGCGGGCATGCGAACCATGGTGGCGGCCGGTGCCGACAAGGTATCGCTCAACTCTGCCGCCGTGCGCGACCCGTCGCTGATTAGCCAGGCTGCTGCGGCGTTTGGCAGCCAGGCCGTGGTCGTGGCGATCGATGCCAAGCGCGTCGGCCTGCCTGGGCAGCCGGATGCCGACAAGTGGGAGGTTTTTACCGCAGGAGGCCGCAACGCCACGGGTATCGATGCGGTGGCATGGGCCGAGGAGGCGGCTCGTCGCGGCGCCGGCGAGATTCTGCTGACCAGCATGGACCGCGACGGCACCAAGGCCGGCTTTGACCTGGCGCTCACCCGCGCCGTGGCGCGCGCGGTGCCAATCCCCGTCATCGCGAGCGGCGGCGTGGGCACGCTCGAGCATTTTGCCGAGGGTGTGATCGAGGGCGAAGCCGACGCCGTACTGGCGGCCAGCGTCTTTCACTTTGGAACCTTCAGCATTCGCCAGGTGAAGGAGTATATGGCCTCGCAGGGCATCCCTGTGAGGCTGGACTTCTAGCGCTGCGGCTTGCCCAGGCACCGCATCTTGCCGCTCAAACCGTCGCTCGCGTACCAAAGTACGCGTCGCTCCTCTTTCGCGGCAACCTGCGGCACCTGGACAACCCTCGCCGACCTGTGGGGCTTACTGTTATTACTTGGGAGAAATGATGACTGAGGTAGTAGAAGCTGCTGATCTTAAATACGACGCCCACGGGCTGATTCCTTGTGTGGTTCAGCAATATGACACCGGCGAGGTGCTTATGGTTGCTTGGATGAACGAGGAATCGGTGGGGCTTACGCTCAAGACCGGGACCACGTGGTTTTGGAGTCGCAGCCGTCAGGAGCTCTGGAACAAGGGCGCGACGAGTGGCAACATGCAGGAGGTCAAGGAGCTCTGGGCCGACTGCGATAGCGATACGCTGCTGGTCAAGGTCGACTCGCCGGGCCCGGCCTGCCATACCGGCAACCGTACCTGCTTCTTTAAGCGCGTGGAAGGGGGAGTGCGATGAAAGTCGTGACGCCGTTCGAGGTCGCCGACTGCAACACCGAGCTCCTCCGCGCGGGCGTGCCATGCCGTGTGCACCTGACTGATGCCTGCGGGGCGCAGTCGCTTTGGCTCGAGGCCGAGAAGGAAAGGCTCGATGAGGCCCATGCCGTCATCGTCGAGTTCTTTGAGAAAAAGGGCGCAAAGCCTCGGTTCGATGAGACCGGTACCTACTTTACGCTGCAGTAACGAGAGGAAATAACCATGGGAGTCAGAACAGCTAACGTGCAGCCGGGAAACATCGGTGAGACGCTGACGGGACTGGTCGAGGTGATTCACGGTCGTCGCGACGCATCGCCGCAGGAGAGCTATACCGCGCGTCTGCTGACCGAAGTCGAGGACGAGCTTCTCAAGAAGCTTGCCGAGGAGGCGAGCGAGGTGATCATGGCCTGCAAGGATAACGACCACGATCACATCCGCTACGAGGCCGGCGACCTGATCTACCACCTGCTCGTAACCCTTGAGCGTTATGGCATCACCCTCGACGAACTGGCCGGCGAACTCAACGCCCGCCGACACTAGTCATCGGGGACGTTCTTAAACGACTAGTTAGGCGAGGGGCGTGGACTCCCATTCTCCGGTGAGGTGGGGGATGTCGAAGGTTCGATAACCGCAGCCGTAGGCGTGGGCCTGAGCCTCGCGGATGTTCCAGCAGATGTCGCAGGCGCGGTGTGCGTCCGAGCCAAAAGTGATCGGCACCTCGGCGTTGGCAAAGCAACGCAGCAATCCGGTCGCGGGATAGTAGTCGTCGAGCCCCTTGCGCGGTGCGGCCGTCGAGACCTCAACGCGGCGACCCGTATCGTGCGCGCACTCGGCCATCTGCTGCCAAAACGGCGCGGGGTCAAAGTCGGGCGCAAAGCCTTCCTTCGAAAAGCGCATGACTAGGTCGGGGTGAGCCATTACATCAAAGTTGAGCGGGCTCTCGCAGGCTCGGCACCAGTCATCGACATAGCGCTCCCACACGCCGCGCACGCCTAAGTTTTCCCAAACATGCAGGTTGGTATCGTCGTCGATCCAGCCACAAAGCGAATCGGGCGTATCGGGGCGAGCGACGCTCTCTGTTCCCGCCGTGCCCGCGGCGCCGGCCATGATATCGCCCGGGTCGCCAATCCAATGCACGCTGCCCAAGCGCACCACGGCGCCTTGGGACCAGCGCTCTACCAAGGGCTCGCAGCCCTCGTACCAATCGCATTCAAAGCCATAGATAAAGGTGAGCTCCGGCGCAATCTGCGCGGCGAGCTTGCGGGCGTCCTCAAATGCCAGGCGATGTGCCGGCAAGTCGCCCTCGACGACCTGCACCTCGCAGTTAGCATCCATGCTGGCAGGCAGGGTGAGGTGGTCGGTCGAGACCAAAATGCGGCAGCCGGCGGCGGCAGCAGCGCGGACGTTGTCCTCAAACGAGGCATGGCCGTCCGAAAACGAAGTATGAGTATGGCAATCGACCAGCGGGCAGGCGGACATGGCGACTCCTTTGCATTTGGCGAATCCGTTCCATTGTAATGGCGCAGCCTCGGCGCGGCGGGAACGCCGAGGGTCGAAATCGACTGGAAAGGGCAGGCGGCGCGCAAGGGCTGCCGCACGACATCGACCCTGCCTCAAAACGTGTACGTCAGCCTCCAAAACCGACAAAAAATGACATGTTTGGCGGCTGACGTACACGTTTGGATGGAGGCGGGGCGGCGATGGACGAAAGTCGCGCCCATCCAAGGATGCCGCCCCCGCGTCGCCCACGATGTGCTAGCGTTTGGATGAACAAAACGAGCCCGTACGGAAAGGATCCGGACCGTATGCAACGTGGAAGTACATCTCCGCTGTCGCGCGAGACCGATGCGCCCGAAACCATCGTCAAGCTGGAGTGCGACATCGACGACGCGTCGCCCGAGGTGCTCGCCTACGCTGCCGACCGCCTGCGCGAGGCCGGCGCCCGCGAGGTGCACTGGCTGCCCCTCTACTGCAAAAAAGGGCGCCCCGGCTGGCAGCTGCAGGTGATTTGCGCCCGCGAGGATATTGACCGCCTGCAGACGATTATCTTCTTGGAAACCACGACCAACGGCATCCGGCGCCAGGTTATGGAGCGCGTCTGCCTGCCGCGTCGCTTTGAGCAGGTGGCGACGCCTTGGGGCGAGGTGGCCGTAAAGGTGGCGACCCTACCCGACGGCAGCGAGCGCGCGGCGCCCGAGTACGAGGACTGCGCCCGTCTCGCCCGCGAGCATAACGTGCCACTCCAGCGCGTGATGCAGGCGGCACAAACCGCGGCGCTGCGATTTGAGTAACACGGCCGGTGACACGTCGCGCCCAGCCCCATCAACCCCACCCGAAAGGACCTCCATGAAATACCTCATCGCCTCCGACATCCACGGCTCGGCATACTGGACCGAGCGCCTGGTCGCCGCCATCGAGCGCGAGAACCCCGACCGCATCGTGCTGCTGGGCGACCTGCTCTACCACGGCCCGCGCAACGACCTGCCGCGCGATTACGCCCCCAAGCGCGTGATTCCGCTGCTCAACGCCCTGGCCGACCGTATCATCGCGGTGCGCGGCAACTGCGACGCCGAGGTCGACCAGATGGTGCTCGACTTCCCCGTCATGGCCGACTACGCAACGCTGTTCGACGAAACCGGCCGTGAGCTGTTCCTGACACACGGCCATGTCTTTGGCGCCGGCATGCACAACAGCGTCGATCACGCACCCGCGCTGCCCGAGGGCTCCGCACTCGTCTACGGCCACACACACATCAAGGTCAACGAGGCAAGCGAGGCGCACCCGGGCCTGTGGCTCTTCAACCCCGGCAGCGTGAGCATTCCCAAGGACGGCACGCACAGCTACGGCATCTACGAGGGCGGCGCGTTCCGCCACGTGATCCTGGAGGAGGAGTAACCATGGCGCAGCACATGGCTCAGCAAAATGCCGAGGGCTCGCGCGATCTGTCCACGCTGGTCGACGCGTCGGCCGAGCTTCAGCATCTGGTGCAGACCATCTGGCGCCTGCGTCAGCCCGACGGCTGCCCGTGGGACCGCGAGCAGACGCATCAGAGCATCGGCAAGAACATGATCGAGGAGGCCTACGAGGCGCTCGATTGCATCGAGGCCGATGACGCGGCGCATCTGCGCGAGGAGCTCGGCGACGTGCTCATGCAGGTGGTGCTGCACGCGCAGATCGCGGCGGACGCCGGCGAGTTTACGCTGGCCGACGTGGCGCGCGATATCGACGCCAAGCTCATCCGTCGCCATCCTCACGTGTTTGGCGATGCGGATGCCGACAGCTCCGACGAGGTCCTCAAGATCTGGGACGAGGTCAAACTGGCCGAGAAGGCTGCCAAGGACAAGGCCGTGGCCGCAGGCGAGGCCGCGCCCGAGGGCCTGCTCGATGGCGTGCCCACGCATCTGCCGGCGCTGATGCAGGCACAGAAGGTGTCGCGCAAGGCGGCGGCCGTGGGCTTTGAGTGGGAGACGGTCCAGGACGTGTGGGACGAGATCGCCGAGGAGCGTGCCGAGTTTGAGGCCGAGGAGCCTGGCTCGCCCGAGCGCGAGATGGAGTTTGGCGACCTGCTCTTTGCCCTGGTCAACGTCGCGCGCAAGGAGGGGATCGACGCCGAGAGCGCCCTGCGCGCCAGCACGGCGAAGTTCCGCCGCCGCTGGGCCGCGATGGAGCAGATGGCCGCCGATGCCCACGTGGAGCTGGCCGAGCTTTCGACCCACGGCCTCAACGACCTGTGGGATGCCGCGAAGGCCGAGGAGTAAGACTGCGGGAACGACGGGGCTGACGTGCCTTGTCGCTCCCGCGATAATTTTCGAAAAACAAGTGTATCCCTCGGCTAACTTAGGGCATAATGCAAAAAGTGCGACATGGCTAACTTACGGAGGCACACCGATGGTGCACGGTCGGCCGGTCGCCAAGCATTCAACCCGTTTCCAAGTGAGAGGGAGACAACATGAGCGATATTTTGGACGTCTACGGTCGCGAGGTGCTCGACAGCCGCGGCAATCCCACCGTCGAGGTCGAGGTCGTGCTCGAGGACGGCAGCTTCGGCCGCGCGATGGTGCCTTCGGGCGCTTCGACCGGCGCCTTTGAGGCATGCGAGCTGCGCGATGGCGACAAGGGCCGCTACCTGGGCAAGGGCGTCTCGCAGGCCGTCGAGCACGTCAACAACGAGTGCGCCGATGCCGTCGTGGGCCTCGACGCCTTCGATCAGCGTGCCGTCGATGCCGCGCTGATCGCCGCGGACGGTACCCCCAACAAGACCAAGCTCGGCGCCAACGCCATCCTGGGCGTGTCGCTGGCCGTCGCCCGCGCCGCGGCCGAGTCGGCGGGCCTGTCGCTGTACCAGTATCTGGGCGGCGTCAACGCCCACCTGCTGCCCACGCCTATGATGAACATCCTTAACGGCGGTGTGCATGCCGACAACAACGTGGACTTCCAGGAGTTCATGATCATGCCGGTGGGCGCCCCGAGCTTTGCCGAGGGCCTGCGTTGGTGCGCCGATGTCTACCACACCCTCAAGGGCGTGCTGCACGAGGCGGGCCTGGGCGGCGGCGTGGGCGACGAGGGCGGCTTCGCCCCCAACCTCAAGACCAATGCCGAGCCGTTCGAGTACATCACCAAGGCCGTGGAGAAGGCCGGCTTTAAGCCCGGCGTCGACTTCATGTACGCCATGGACCCGGCATCGACCGAGTTCTACAACGCCGAAACCGGCATGTACGAGCTCAAGGGCGAGGGCGTTGAGTACACGAGTGCCCAGATGGTCGATTACTGGGAGAAGCTCGTCGACACCTATCCCATCATCTCCATCGAGGACGGCATGGCCGAGGAGGACTGGGACGGCTGGGTCGAGCTCACCCGCCGCATTGGCAACAAGGTACAGCTGGTGGGCGATGACCTGTTCGTCACCAACACCGAGCGCCTCAAGAAGGGCATTGAGCTGGGCGCCGCCAACGCGATCCTGGTCAAGGTCAACCAGATTGGCACGCTCACCGAGTCGCTCGAGGCCATCGAGACCGCCAAGGAGGCCGGGTACGCCTGCATCGTGAGCCACCGCTCCGGCGAGACCGAGGACTCCACCATTGCCGACCTGGTCGTGGGCGTTAACGCCGGCCAGATCAAGTCGGGCGCCCCGTGCCGCAGCGACCGCATCGCCAAATACAACCAGCTCATCCGTATCGAGGACGAGCTCGAGGGCAGCGCGCGCTACGCCGGCAAGGCAGCGTTTTACAACATCCGCTAAGGTAAGTGGTGCTCGCGGGGGCGGGGTTGACTCGGTCCCGCCCCACTTCTACTAGCCGCCTTTGGGCGCTGGGCCGTGTGGCTCAGCGCCTTTTTTATGTCGAGCAAAGGCCGCCGAAGGCGTTGCGCGCGCTCGTGCTATAACTAGAATACTTAGCGCAAACAAACCTCAACCGCACAAGGCGCACATGGATCAGATTTACGACAACAGGTACTATTCCGCCGGTTCGCGTGAGCCGTCGTCCCGTCGCGCGCGCACGGTTCAGCTTGGCGGGTCCAGCTATGCCGGCGCCGACCGCTCGGCGCGGCGCCCGACAAGTGCCTCGCGCCCCAGTGCTCAAATGAATACCTTGGCAGATCGCCCGGTGCGTCCGTCGCGCTCGGCGCATGCATCGCGCTCCTCGGCTCAGACGCACGACAGGTCGAGCAGGCCCTCAAACCGCCTGTCGGGCTCGGACTTTATGCACTACGCCAACGACAACGCGGTGGTCAAGGCGATCTACGACTTTACCCATGGACCCCAGCGCGGGCTGTTCATCGGTATCGTCGTCGCCCTGGTGCTCGTGAGCCTGTATTTTCCTGTGCGTGACCTGTACGTTGCCAAGCGCTCGAGCGACATTTTGGCCAAGCAGGTCGAGATTCGCCAGCAATATAACGACGAGCTGCAAAAAAGCGTCGACAAGCTGCTCTCGGAGGAGGGCATTAAAGACACGGCGACCGAGGACTTGGGCCTGGTAATGCCCGGCGAGACCAAGATTGACGTGCTGGGTCTGGACGACGATTCGGATTCGTCGTCGAGCAAAAAGTCGTCGAACGCCAAAAAGGCCAGCGAAGTGGCCAAGGAGATTGAGGAAGTCGGCAAGGACGCGCCGTGGTACATCCAGACGCTCGATATGCTGTTTGGATTTAACGGCGTCGAGGGTCAGACGGTCGTGTCCAACGGCGAGTAGCGCCCGGAGGGGAGCCCGCAATGGTGAATTGCAAACGATATAAGGTGGCGGCGATCGATCTGGGAACGGTGTCGTCGCGACTTGTGTTGGCGCAGGTCGAGGCCGGGGCGATCGTGGAGTCGTCCAAGCATACCGAGATCACCGACCTGGGCGAGGGCGTGGATGCGACGGGCCGCTTTTGCGAGGCGGCTGTGGAGCGCGTGCTCGCTGCGTGCCGAATGTTTGTGGACGAGGCTCGTGCCTTTGGGGCCGCGTGCGTCTGCACCACGTGCACGAGCGCCGCGCGCGATGCGTCCAATGCCGCGCTGCTACTGGACGGTCTGCGCGAGCTGGGGCTCGAGCCGCAGGTGATTCCGGGCGAGGTCGAGGCGCGCTTGACGTTTTTTGGCGTGGCGCACGACTTTGCTGGCGAGCGCATCATTGTTGCCGATTCGGGCGGCGGATCCACGGAGCTCGCGACGGGCGTCTATGCACCGGAGCGCGGCGTCTTTGCGCTGGAGGGAACGCGCTCGCTGGACATTGGCTGCCGTCGCGTGACGGAGCGCTTCTTCTCGGCCCTGCCGCCTGCGACGGACGAGCTTGCCGCCGCCGCCGACTGGGCTAGCGAGCAGTTCGCTACCTATTTTGAGGGTCTGCCCGGCGACTTTGAGCGCGCCGAGCGTCTGGTCGCCGTGGGCGGCACCGTCACCACGCTCGTGGCACTGGTCCACGAGCTGGAGCCGTACGACTCGAGCTTTGTGCACCTGCGCGAGCTTTCGATGGAGCAGGTTTCGGCCGCTATCGAGCGCATGTCCGCGCTGGACGTGGAAGGCATCGCCGCGCTGCCGGGCGTGCAGCCCAAGCGCGCGGGTGTGATCTTGGCCGGCGCCGTGGTGATTCGCGAGCTCATGCTCGCTGGTGGCTACCAGACGCTCACCGTAAGCGAGAACAGCCTGCTCGCGGGCATGGCCGCCACCATCAACGAGACCCTCGACGGCGAGCTGCCCACCATCGGCTGGACCCCCACTCTCAGCACCCTCTAAAGCGGCACTTAGGGACGTTCCTTTCCTGCCGGCAGCTTGGGACGGTCCTTGATTCGATATGAGTAGTCTTTTTAGCCCTGTCCCAAATGAGCTGTTTTGTGGCGGCGCGGGGCGGTGGGACGTCTGCGTGTTTGCTGCGCAAACCCGCACCGGCTTCGGCCGCCTGCCGGCGCCCTCGCCGGCTCGCTACGGACGCTGCGCGTCCGCTTGACGCTCGCCCCCTCGCGGGTTCGAGTCCCGCCGGCTTCTAAAAGAAACGAGCCCATATCCCAGGGGGATACGGGCTCGCAACCATCACATGGTAGGGGCGGTGGGACTCGAACCCACAATCCTTGCGGCGAGGGATTTTAAGTCCCCTGCGTATGCCAATTCCGCCACGCCCCCATAAGGTTAAAAGTCTAGCACAAGCCGTCCGTTATGCGTTGATGGCCATCGAGTGTTGGCCCGACTTTTCCGCGTACTCGCGGAATTTTGCCTCGTCGCCCTTGTTGTGATACTGCAGGGCCAGCAGATATTCCAGGCGGCAGCGCTTGACCGGGTCGTCGCCGGCGTCCTTAAGCATGCGCTCCAGCTCGGGGATGTCGTTGTGGCGCTTAAGGATCATCGTGTCATACATGAGCTGGCACTCGTGCGCGACCGCCTCGGCCTGACCGCCTTCATAGCCCTTGATCTCGTGCAGCAGCTCTTTAGCCTTTTTACGGTCCTCGCGGCCCACGTAGTAGTTAAATGCCTTGATCACCAGATCGACGCGCTGCATCTTGGGCAGGTTAAGGCCCAGCAGCAGGTCGAACATCTCGTTAGCGCGCTCGTTGTCCTCGCGCAGCAGATAGGAGTTCAGGCGCAGGTAGTCGCGGTTGTAGCGCGGGTACAGCATGCTGGTGAGCTTGCTGTCGAGCAGGCGGTCGAACTCATCCCACTGCTTGGCGGCCATAAGCTGCTGCAGGCGCTTGAACGTGGTGCGTTTTTTGACGCTAAAGAACACCGACACGGCGATACAGATGATGACGACGGCGGTCCAGAGAGTGCGGGAATCGGGCATGATCAGAGTCCTTAGTCGCTCGAAAAGCAAGCGGTATGACAACACGTACTAGATGTATTATACGCAGCGCGCAAGCAAACTGGCATAAAAGCTCATCGAGGCCGAGCGCCATCGCTCGCTGCGGTACACTTACCTAAAGTAAACCATGAAGGGAGACATTACCTATGAAGAAGATCGTTTTGGCTTGCGGTGCTGGCGCTGCTACTTCCACGCTCGTTGCCCAGAAGGTCGCCACCCTGCTCGACGCCAACGGTTACGCCGACAAGTATGAGATCGTGCAGTGCGCCATCTCCGAGGCCAAGGATTACTGCGACGAGGGCGCTGACCTGCTGATCGCTACCACCGTTGCCCCCGAGGGCCTCACCTGCCCGTACGTGAGCGGCGTGCCCTTCATGACCGGCATGAACCGCGTTGCTGCCGAGAAGGCCGTCCTCGACGTCATGGCTCAGTAGGCGCTGACTGTATGAGTGAGCAGAACGCCAACCCGGTCGAGCTCTTTGGCATGCGCGTTGCCCATGTGGGCATTAACGCTGCCGACCCGGCAGACGCCTTGGAGATCGCGGAGCTGTTCTCGACGATGATGGGTCTGCCCGTCATCGAGACCCCCGTTTCGTACTTTAACGATTCGCTGGTCGAGATCATGAAGCAGAACGGTCGTGGCGCCAAGGGCCACATTGGCTTTGCCGTCAACGACATCGATGCGGCCGAGAAGTGGTTTGCCGAGCGCGGGCTCGAGGTCAACGAGGAGTCGCGCGTGCTGCTGCCCGACGGCGGCACCAAGCTCGTGTACTTTAAGCGCGAGTTCGCCGGCTTCGCCGTGCATCTGTGCCGCGAGTAGCGCACAGGCTGCTATAGCTAGCAAAAAGGGATAGGGCCGCATGGCCTTATCCCTTTATTTATGCCGAGGGGCTTTCTATCGTGGCAGGCGAATCGTAAAGCGGCTGCCGACGCCTTCGACTGAAGTCACGCCAATGACACCGCCATGGCTATCGACGATCCACTTGGCAATGGCAAGCCCCAGACCCGAGCCCTGCGCGCCGGCATCGCGCGCGTTGTCGGCGCGGTAGAACCGTTCAAACGCGTGAGCTGCGGATTCTTGGTTCATGCCGATACCCTCGTCCTCAACACTTATGTCGATCGTGCCCGCGCCCGCATCCGGCGCTACGCCAAACGAGATGGGCGTGCCCGCGTCCGAATACTTGGCGGCGTTTTGCACGATCACGCGCAGAGCCTGCTTCACGAGCGCCACGTCGACGGGCGCGTCGCAGCGCGGGTCGCTGGCAAGTGCGGCATCGTACGCCAGTCGATATGTGTGCGCGGCATCGATCATCTGCGATTCCTCGCATACCTCGCCGACCAGTGCGGCCAGGTTAGTATTCGCACGCCGCAGGACCGTGCGCCCGGCATCGCCGCGCGCCAAAAACAGCAGCTGCTCCACGAGCTCCTGCATATGCTCGCTTTCGGCCTTGAGCGAGGCAATGGACTCTGCCAGCACGTCCGGGTCGTCTTTGCCCCAGCGGTCGAGCATGTTCACGTAGCCCTGAATCACCGCGATGGGCGTGCGCAGCTCGTGGCTCGCATCGTTGACAAAGCGCATCTGCTGCAGCTTGGCCTCTTGCATCTGGCGCAGTAGGCGGTTGAGTGCAACCTCGATGCTTGCCAGGTCGGCGTCGCCGGTAGTGACGCTCGGCGAGTCGACGCTTGCGCGCTCGATGGCCTGCTCCAGTGTTTCCATCTTGCCGCCGGAGAGCTGCATGCGGCCGAGTTCGTCCACGCGCAGGGCCAGATCGTTGAGCGGCGCCATGGTGCGGCGCACGCGGCGGGCGCCGCCGAGCATGTTGAGCACGCTGATGACCTGCCAACTCACAACGACAAGGTAGAGAGGCCATAGCGCGACGAGGTCCTGCGCGAGGGGGAAGGTCTTGGTGGTATGCGCAAGCTCGACGGTATAGATGAGCGTCGCCGGGTCCCAGTCGCGCGCGGGCGTCAGCGTCATGCCGTGAACGGTGGCGCTGGGGATCCATCCTGCGGTAAACGCGCCGTCGGGCAGCGTCTGGTTGTATCCATAGACGAGGATCGCCGCCGCAATAACCAACAGCAACAGATCGAGCCAGACGTAGCTCATCAGGCGGCGCCACATATAGCCCCAGTTGATGGCGCGGGCGATGGAGGTGACGCGCTTGGCCTCGGCGTTACGCACGGCAGACATAGCCCACCCCGCGCACGGTCTGGATGATGCGGGCGCTGCCGGCGTCCTCGATCTTGGCACGCAGGTGCGCGATGTGTACGTCGACGTTGTTGGTGTCGCCCACGTATTCGTAGCCCAGCGCTTCGTGCGCGATGCGCTCGCGCGTGAGCACGGTCTCGGCATGCGCCATAAGCAGGGCGAGGACGTCGAACTCGCGGGCCGTGAGCGCGATGGGCGAGCCGCCGACCGTGACTTCGCGGCGGTCGGGATCGAGCGCGACCGAACCCACGGCGAGCGCGGCGGGGGAGGGCGCGGCAGCGGTCTGGGCCGTGTCGGTTGCCGGGGACATTGTGGCGATACCGGCGGCCGTGCCGCTCGCTACGCCAGCCCCGGCGCTGGCGCCGCCAACGCCCGAAGCCGCTCGCACGGCTTCCGAGCGCTTCAGTGCCACGCGGATCCGTGCGAACAGCTCCTCAATCGCAAATGGCTTGGTCAGGTAATCGTCGGCGCCGGCATCGAGCCCGGCCACTTTGTCCATCACGGCATCGCGCGCGGTGACCATAATCACCGGCACATCCTTGTGCTTGCGGACACGCCGCAAGACCTCCATGCCGTTGAGCTGCGGCAACAGCACGTCGAGCAGAATCAGATCGTAGTCGCGCTCCAGCGCCAGGTCCACGGCAGTGCGGCCATCGGCGGCGTGTTCCACCTGGTAGCCCTCGTGCTCCAGCTCGAGCGTCACAAAGCGGGCGATTTTCTCCTCGTCCTCTACGATCAAGATCCGTGCCATGCGTGCCCCCGTCTGCGATTACTTGTCGTCGTTGAGATTTTGCTTGATGTCGTCTGCGGCGTTGGCAGCGCTATCCATAAGGTTGTTGATGCTGCCGGGCACGTCGCCGTCGCTGTCGATGCGGTAGCGCATGCCAAAGAACAGGCCAATCAGCATCAGCCATATCGTGGCGCCCCAGGCAAACAGCGCGACGATGGGGATCAGGATGGGGATGTTGAGGATGATCGCATCGCGGCGCGTGGCGATAAACTTGGTGTCCAGACTCAGGCGGAAGAGCTTTTTGAGGTACTCCCACACGCTGTCCATCTTCTTGGAGAAGTCGGTCTTTTCGCTCGACTTTTCGTAGGCTGCCTGCGCGGCGACCATCTCGGCAGAGGGCTCATCGACTGGCGCGGACTCGGTGGCGGCATGCGCCGACGTGGTCTGGGTCTTGCCCTGCGACTCGAGCCAAATGATGGCATCCAAAACGTTACCGTCGGCAGCGTCGAGCGCGGCCTTGGCATCGGTGTAGCTCACGTTGCACTTGGTGCGGATGGTTTCAACTTTTTCGAGATCGTCCATGACCTGTCCTTTCGTTCGATGGGCGCGACGCCGGGCGGTCTGCCCGGGCGCGAGCGTTGCGTTCGGCGGCCTGCGTGGCGCCGCCCCGCCCTTGGTCGAACTCTATAGTGCAGGTTATAGATTAAGCGATTCTTGAGCCAAGATTAATGTTGGATGAGTTTTTGGGTGGCGGTGGGGAAGGGAGAGGTGTCTTTCTGGATAGCTAGCAGCGAGGTCTAATACTTTTCCCGAGAAGTGAACGAGTTAAAACGGACCCCCGAAGCATCGACACTTTAAAGGTGCCGTTTCCCGCGGTTTCAATGCTGAAATCCTGCGATTTTGCCGCCGAAAAATGCGGATGTTTCAGGGGTCCAAAAACAGACGTTCACTTCGCGGAAAAGTATTAGACCTCGATAGCGGGAGATGGGGTGCCGGTACAAAACGGCGCCAAGGGTTGGTCGAGCGGGCGGTTTCTCCATTGATGTCCGCACGACATGTGACACTTACTCTGCCGCTTCGTTCTGCCACGGCGGCATGCATCTGAACAACGACCCTCTAAGGAGTTCGATATCGATGAGTGACAACACCAAACATCTCGCAAAGAAGTGCGTCAAGGACGCGGGGCCGTGCCTCGCGCTGTGCCTTGCCGGCGCAGCGGTCGCGCTGCTGGCTGTTCTGGGGCCGTTTGATGTGCTCCGAAGTGCCAGCTCTCTGCACGTCATCATCGCCCTTGCCGCCGCCATGATGACCGGCGGCGTGCTCGATCTGGTTTTTGGGTACTTGACCCGTTTGGATGGAAGAACGAAGGGTAAGCCCTAAGGGACGGAAGGGCTGGAACGGTTTGCTTGGCGATCGTGCAGAATGCGGGCTAGCGATTTACAGGGAAGTGGTGATCCGATGACGGTCTATGTGACGGGCGATATTCACGGCGGCCTCGACATGCAAAAGCTGCGCGATTGGGATCTTGGGGATAGCCTGACGAGCGACGACTATCTGATTGTCGCGGGCGACTTTGGCTTTCCGTGGGATTTCTCTGCCGAGGAGTGCGCCGACATCGCTTGGCTGGAGTCGCGCCCCTATACCGTGCTGTTCGTCGACGGCAACCACGAACGTTTCGACCACTGGGCAGAGCGCCCCATGGAGTTGTGGCACGGTGGGCTGACGCAGCGCCTGTCGGATACCTCCCCCATACGGCGCCTGACGCGCGGCGAGGTTTTTGAGCTCGACGGCTCAACGGTCTTTACCATGGGCGGCGCCACGAGCGTGGACAAGGAATACCGCATTCCGTATTCCAGCTGGTGGCCGCAGGAGCTACCGGACGAGCGCAACTTTGAGGAGGCGCGGACAAAGCTCGACAGCGTGGGCTGGAAGGTCGACTACGTGATCACCCACACCTGCTCCACGCGCATGCTTTCGCCCACGCTCTATCCGGGGCCCGGCTGGAATTGCCCTGCCGTTGATCGGCTTACGGCATTTTTCGATGAGCTGGAAGACCGCTTGGACTACAGGCACTGGTACTACGGGCATTTTCATCGAGATGCCAACCCGGCCGAGCGTCATACCGTGCTCTACGACTGCATCGTTCGCTTGGGCGACGAACTCCAGCCCTGGGATGTTGCGCAGGGGTGGGGTGCCTGATTACTCAGCCGTTACGGTGATGTTCTCCCTGTGCTTGCGGATAACATCCCAGCTAAAGTGCTCGACCAGCCGCTCGGCAGAGCGCGGCGTGGTGTCCGGCGCGATGCCCGTTTGCCCGGCGAGCCAGCCCAGCAGCGCTTCGGGCGTGCCAAAGCGGGCGCGGAGTTCGCCCAGGTCCAGATCGCGGTCTCGTTTGGAAAGGCGGCGGCCGTCCGGTGCCATGAGCAGCGGAATATGTGCGTAGTGCGGCGTGGGCAGTCCCAACAGGTGCTGCAGATAGATCTGGCGCGGCGTGGACCCCAGCAGGTCGCATCCGCGCACGACCTCGGTGACGCCCATGGCAGCGTCGTCGACCACCACGGCTAGCTGATAGGCAAACACGCCGTCGCTGCGGCGCACCAAAAAGTCGCCGCACTCGGTGGCGAGTGCTTCGCATTGGGCGCCGTACGTGCGATCCACAAATTCGATCACGTCGTCTGCGAGGTCGTCGACGGTGGGCACGCGCAGACGTGTGGCCGGCGCGCGCAGGGCGCTGCGGCGGGCCACCTCCTCGGCCGAAAGACTTCGGCAGGCGCCACGGTAGATGGGCGTGCCGTCGCTCGCGTGCGGTGCACTCGCGGCGTGGAGCTCGGCGCGTGTGCAAAAGCAGGGATAGGTGAGGCCGGCGTATTGCAACTGGTGCAGGGCGTCCTCGTACAAGTCCAGGCGGTCGTGCTGGTAGTAGGGGCCTTCGTCCCACTCCAGCCCCAGCCAGGCCAGGTCGTCAATCAATTGGGCGGCAAGTTCCGGGCGCCTGCAGCGATCGTCCAGGTCCTCAATGCGTAACACGATACTGCCGCCCTGGCTGCGGGCCGAAAGCCATGCGCACAGGCAGCTGAACACGTTGCCCAGGTGCATGCGGCCCGAGGGCGACGGGGCAAAGCGCCCCACGACGGGCGCGGGAGCGGCCGGCGTCGTTGGCGCGTCGGCGGCGGTTGTTGCTATGTTGCGTGCGTTGATGTCCATGCGGACGAGTATAGCGCGGGGCGCGGTGGGGGAGACGCTGCCGTTGCCTGCAAGTTGCTGAGGCCGCGCGTTGCGCGTGCCGGACCACCGGCTCGGCGCCTTAATCGTCGTTAATCAATCTAGCCCTCAAACGACAGAAACCCCGGCAGCTCTTCGCAACTGCCGGGGTTTCCGCGGAAAAGGGGGACATGATCCTCGAGCGGACGGCAAAGGGGCAAACCGTTTTCGCTCAACTGCTTTATGCCCCTCAACTGGCGGCTCAATCAGCGCATGCCGCGCCCACACAAAGCCGCTACACCTGTGATGGAGCTATGAAGTGGTATCTATTGCCGGAGCGGGCTATGCCAAGGAGTGTCCCAGATTGCCGGCAGATAAGGAACGTCCCCAGGTGCCGGCGGCGGGCGTGACTTTTGTCCCGTTTTGACGCTCCGCTGACCTAGATGTTCGTCACATGAACCCGCAAACGTGGGACAATGACGCTACTGGTACCACAGACAAAGGATGTGCCTATGAACGCCCCCGTTGCCCAGCCCTGTCGGCAGCGCCGCCTGTTTGCGCGGTTCGCTTCCGTCTGCGCACTCGTCGCGCTTGCGTTGTTGCTGCTGCCTGCCGTCGCGCACGCCGACGGCTACTCCATGAGCCAAACCTATATCGGTGCCACGGTTGAGGCCGATGGCTCGCTGACCGTTGTCGAGGGGCGCCAGTTCGATTTCGACGATGACATCAACGGCGTGTATTGGGATATCAATACAGGCTCTAACCAGCAAGGCGGCTCGGTGGTCGTCAATGTGCTGAGCGTCGAGGAAGACGACGCTGCGTTTAACAAGGTCGACAGCGCAAACAAAGGCGACGACGGCGTTTACACGGTGGAACAGTCCGACGACGGCGTAAGGATTAAGGTGTTCAGCCCTCACGAGAGCGGCGACAGCGCAATCTACTACGTGAGTTATTCCATGACCGGTGCGGTTATGAACTGGGCCGATACCGCCGAGCTTTACTGGAAATTCGTCGGCGACGGCTGGTCGGCGGATTCCGATGACGTCGAGATGGAAGTGTACTTCGCAAATGCCGCTGCCGGGACGGCTGCCGTCAAGGGCGATAACTTCCGCGCATGGGGCCACGGCCCGCTGACGGGCGACGTGTCGCTCGATGCGGACGAGCCCATGGTCGCCTATACCATTCCCTGCGTGCATGAGGGCGAATTCGCCGAGGCACGCATCGCCTTCCCCAGCGACTGGGTGCCGCAGCTTGCCGTCTCGGGCGAAAAGCGCATGTCGACGATTCTGAGCGAAGAGAAGGAATGGGCCGACGAGGCCAACGCTCGCCGTGAGCACGCGCGTGCGGTTGCCGGCGCGATTGCCGTGGTGTGTGTTGTCGTGGCGGCTGCCTATACCGGTGTGATCGTGATGCTTAAGCTGCGCAGGCCCAAGCCCAAGCCGCTCTTCCAGGACGAGTACTTCCGCGATGTGCCCTCGGCCGACCATCCCGCGGTGCTTGCAGCTCTCATGAGCTGGAACGATGTGCCCGATCAGGCATATATCGCCACGCTTATGAAGCTCACCGACGACCGCGTGATCAAGCTGGAAGAAGCGACCGAGACCAAGAAGAAGGGTCTGCTCCGTCGCGAAAAAGAGGAGCAGACGTATCGCATCACGGTGACCGACGAGGCCTGGAAGGCTGCCAAGAAGGACGGCATCGATCGCGATGTGCTCAAGGTCTTCTTCGCCGGCGTTAAGCCCGATAAGGACGGAGTCCGTTCGCGCACGTTTAGCGAGCTGGAGGAGTACGCTAGCGAGCGCACCACATCTGTTGGCGACAAGCTCGAGGACTATCAGAGCACGGTTAAGGGCAAGCTGGAGGCGCGCGAGTTTATCGCATCGGATGGCACTATCGCGATGGTGGCCGGCCTGGTTCTCGGCATCATTATCGTCTTTGGCATTCTGGGCTCTCTGATCTATACCGACTTTGCGGACGCCAACGTCGGCGCCGCTATGATCTCGATCCCCGTCACGATCGTGGGCTTTGTCCTGAGCTGCACCTTCCGCCGTTACACGCCGGAGGGCGCCGAGGTGGCGGCCCGCTGCAAGGCGCTCAAGCATTGGCTCGAGGACTTTACGCGCCTGAAGGAGGCTATCCCCAGCGACCTGATCTTGTGGAACAAACTGCTGGTGATGGGCGTTGCCCTGGGCATTTCGAAAGAAGTGCTGCGACAGCTGGCCGAGGCCGTGCCTGCGGATCTGCGCAACAGCGACGATTTCTACGACAACTACCCCTGCTACTGGTGGTATTACCATCACTACGGCAACGAGTCTCCGCTCGATTCGTTCAACGATGTGTATCACGAGACCATTCGCGAGCTGGCTTCGAGCTCCGATAGCTCGAGCGGCGGCAGCGGCGGCGGCTTTTCCGGTGGCGGCGGTGGCGGCGCCGGCGGAGGCGGCGGCGGAACGTTCTAGCGAGCGCTTGCTTTGGGGTGGATCTTTCTGGGCGGTTGCCAGGGAAGATCCACCCCATTTTTGTGCATCGAAACGGGCCAAACTTTCCGTTGAGGACTTTCGCGCAGGTAGCGCGTAGAGATGTGGTGTAAGAGGCGGGGGCATGCCCCCGCCTCTGCCCTTTCTTGAAAGGGTTGGGACACCGCCTAGAATTCGTCGTTGGAG
>JAIIWC010000026.1 GCA_022745215.1 Collinsella sp.
GTCGGCCAGCGACCACCGGTACGGCTCAATCGTATAGCCATGCAACGGAAAAGAGCCGCCCTTTCGGACGACTCAAACTGTAATGGGGCTCTTTTAGCTACCCCTTGAGGCTGGTGGCGATGAGGGGGCGGCCGAGGGCTGCCTCGAAGCGATCTGCCATCGTTGGATCGGCAAGCGTGTCGACTTGGTTGAGCATGACGCGTGCGGTGCTGAGTTTCAGCGCCTGCATCTCGGCATTGAGCACTTGGGCGACGCGCTCGGGCGTGGCGGTATCGGTGGGCTCGCAGCCGCAGCGCTCGCAAAAGAGCTCGGGGCGGTGGACGGCTTCGTTGATGGGCTTGCCGAGCCCCGAGGCGCCGACGACCCAGACGGTGTTGGTCGTGCCAGAGGGAATCACCGGCTCCCAGGCGGCGTGGGCCTTGAGCGGGAGTCGCTTGCTACCGTCTGCCTCGGCTAAGACGTAGCCAAAGCGCTGCGCCAGCTCGTCGAGTGGCTCGGCGGGAGCAGAGAGCTTGCCTGTCTCCGGGTCCAAAACACCCGCCTGGCAGATACTTCCGCGGCTCATGCCCGCGCATGCCTCGCAGGTGCAACCGGGGACATGCGAGGCGCCTGGCTTCCAAGGCGCGGCGTCCAGGCGACGGCTCGACCCGTCCCACGGCACGCCGGCGACGGGGAACATATGCGTGGTGGTGCAGAGGAGCGCGCGGCCGCCAGCGCGCATAAGCTCAAGGCCGAGCGTCTTGAGCAAGGTCGACTTGCCACCGCTGCCGATAATCGCGGTAATGCCTGGCTTGATCCTGAGCGCCGAGGCAAGATTGCCGCTAACCGTTTCCATCTGTTCACCGCCGTATAATACTGTGATAATAAATAATCATCAGAGTAGCGGTCGGACCGCTTTTGCTCTGCTCAAACCGTAGCACAGGGAGGTGTCCCGGGAATGCTCGTTTATGTTCGCGGCGCCGGCGATATCGCCACGGGCGTCGCTGCCCGTTTGGTGCGCTCCGGCGTGTCGGTCGTTATGGCCGATATCGCGGTTCCCACGTGCATCCGCCGCACAATTAGTTTTTGCGAGGCCATTCGCCTGGGCGAGGTCGAGGTCGAAGGCATTCGCGCTCGCTTGGCGCAGGCGCCGGCTGAGGCGCTTGAGATTACCGAGGCCGGAGACGTCGCCGTTGTGGTGGACCCTCAGGCCAAGATGCTCGGCGAGCTGAAACCCGCGGCTGTGGTCGACGCGATTTTGGCCAAGCGCAACTTGGGCACCACGCGCGACATGGCGCCTGCCGTCATTGCCGTGGGGCCGGGCTTTACCGCGCCGGTCGATTGCGACGCCGTGGTCGAGACCATGCGCGGGCATTTTCTCGGCCGTGTCATTACCCAAGGTTCGCCCCAGCCCAACACGGGCGTGCCGGGTGTCATCGCCGGCTATGGCAAGGAACGTGTTATCCACAGCCCCGCCGCCGGTGTGTTTAGGTCCGACCATGCGATCGGCGATATCGTGAGCGCCGGAGACGTGATTGGCTACGCGGGCGATACGCCCATGTGCACGCAGATCGATGGCTGCTTGCGCGGCCTTTTGGCCGACGGCGTTCAGGTGACCGAGGGCTTTAAATGTGCCGACGTCGACCCGCGCGGCGATGCCAGCTATATCAACTATATTTCGGACAAGGCGACGTCGGTCGGCGGCGGCGTGCTCGAGGCGCTCGCCATGCTCACCGGTGTATTCCAGGGATAGGAAATTGCAATGGAAAAGCTCGATGTGGTGAATGCTGCGCTTGGCGCTCTGAAGGCTGGTAAGACGTGCGAGCTGGTGGTAGTTGCCGGCACGGCAGGGTCATCGCCGCGCGGCGTGGGCGCCTGGATGGCCGTCTTTGCCGATGGCAGCCAAGCAGGTACCATCGGCGGCGGCAAGATCGAGCTCTTTGCGCTGAACGAGGCGCGCGAGCTGCTGGCCGCAGGGCAATCGCGTCTGGTCCGCTACACCATGGGCGGCGAGAACTCCGATACCGGCATGATCTGCGGCGGAGCCATCTGCCTGTGCTATCTGCACCTGGATGTATCGCAGGTGCCGTTGTTCCAGTCGGTTGCCGACGTCTTGGCGTATCGACGCATCGGCGACTTCGTCATCGACTTTGGACCGTTTATCGCAAACGCGCTCGAGGGCGATGTGGCCGAGTACCATGGCGGGGCATCGCGCCATACCATTGCGGGCTGCCCCGAGCTTTCGCTGGTGGAGGAGGGGAGTAAGGTCACCTACACCAACGCCGCCTCCGAGATTCCCACGGCGCACATCGAGACGCTCTGCCCCGAGGGCCTGACCTACATCTTTGGCTGCGGACACGTGGGCGCTGCGACGGCGCGCGTACTCACGGCGGCGGGCTTTGCCGTTGTGGCGTGCGATGACCGCCCCGGCACGCTGACGCCCGAACGGGTGCCCGGTGTCTACGATCGTCGCCTGGTCGATTACAAGAACCTGAGCAAGCAGTGCCCCATCGGCCCGCGCGACCTAGTGGTCGTGGCCACAGCAGGCCACAAGTCCGATATCGACGTGGTGATTCAGGCCATGCGCGCCAACCCCGCCTATCTGGGCTGCTTGGGCTCGCGCCGCAAGACGGCCTTTGTGCGCGCCCGTTTGGAGCAGGAGGGCTTTACGCAGGACCAAATCGACGAGCTGCACCTGCCGATCGGCGTTGCCATCGAGGCCGAGGATCCCGAGGAGATCGCCATCTCCATCGCTGCCGAGATGATTCACCTGCGCCGCACCAAGCTCGTCCCCCGCAAGCGCTAATCGCATCCCCATACATGAGTTGCGGTGAAATACGGACTGTTAAAGCCTGTTAAGCCGTCAAACGGTCCCTATTTCACTGCAACTGCCATTTTCCTCCGTCCCCTAGGGATCAATATGTGCGGGGGAGTTGTGGAGTTGTGCAGGCAGACGAGGTTTTTCTGGAAATACGCTCCCGATGCGCGTATAGTACCGATTGTTTTGTCGGCTCCTGCTGCGCCGAGTCCAAACCGCGAAATGCCATGAGCGGCGCGGATGCAGCCAGGAGGCACGAGGACAACCCATCGTGGCCACGCCCCGTGCTTAAAACCCCAAGAAGGAGTGAACAATGGCAGAAGAGAAGTATGTGCCGCGTCTGAAGACCAAGTACAACAACGAGGTCAAGCAGCAGCTTCAGGACAAGTTCCAGTACGAGAACGTCATGATGATCCCCAAGTTTGAGAAGATCGTCGTGAACATGGGTGTCGGCGAGGCCGCTACCGATTCCAAGGCCATCGACGGTGCCGTGCGCGACCTGCGCGCCATCACCGGTCAGCAGCCGATGATCACCCGTGCACGCAAGTCCATCGCTACCTTCCGCCTGCGCGCTGGTATGCCGATCGGCTGCAAGGTTACCCTGCGTGGCGACCGTATGTGGGAGTTCTTCGATCGTCTGACCTCCGTCGCGATCCCCCGTATCCGCGACTTCCGCGGCATCTCCGCCAAGAGCTTCGACGGTCGTGGCAACTTCTCCATGGGCGTCACCGAGCAGCTCATCTTCCCCGAGATCGACTTCGACTCCGTCGATCACCAGCGTGGTATGGACATCACTTTCGTGACCACCGCCAACACCGATGAGGAGGCCAAGGCCCTTCTGGACGCCTTCGGTTTCCCGTTCAAGAAATAGGTTCACCTGCCCTATGAGCGCCGTTCCCAGAAGGGGGCGGCGCTTGGGGCGAACAATACTCTATGTGAGGAGGATATAAGTGGCTAAGACATCGATGATCGTCAAGTGCAATCGCAAGCAGAAGTTCTCTACTCGTGAGTACACGCGCTGCCAGCGCTGCGGCCGTCCGCACTCTGTGTACCGCAAGTTCGGCCTGTGCCGTGTCTGCTTCCGCGAGCTTGCACTCAAGGGCGAGCTTCCCGGCGTTAAGAAGGCCAGCTGGTAAGTCACTACCAGCGTTTCAAGCATCAGTTTGGAACAGGGAAAACGCGCTAAAAAGGCTTTGCCGTTAAGGGCGGCGAAGAACCAAGAGCACGTGTTCATCAAGAACGAAGGAGAATCTGTATGAACCTTACAGACCCGATCGCAGATATGCTTACGCGCATCCGTAACGCTAACTCTGTGAACAAGGCCACGGTCTCCATGCCGAGCAGCAAGAAGCTCGTCGAGATCGCTCGTGTTCTGCACGAGGAGGGCTACATCGAGGGCTACGATGTCGAGGACACCGTTCCCCAGAAGACTCTGCACATCACGCTTAAGTATGGTCCCAAGAAGGCTAAGGTCATCAACGGCATCCGCCGCATTTCCAAGCCGGGCCTGCGTAAGTACACCGGCGTTGCCGACATGCCCCGCGTCCGCGGTGGCCTTGGTACCGCCATTATTTCCACCAGCCATGGCGTCATGACCGACCGCGATGCTCGCAAGCACAACGTCGGCGGCGAGATCATCGCTTACGTCTGGTAATTCGCTCGGTAGGTAGAAGGAAAGGAGATCACCGTGTCTCGTATCGGTAATAAGCCTGTCCAGATTCCCGCCGGAGTCGAAGTGGCAGTCAACGGCAACAACGTTGTCGTCAAGGGCCCCAAGGGCCAGCTCGAGCTCGATGTCTTTGAGAAGCTCGCTATCAACGTCGAGGACAACGTCCTCACCGTTTCCCGTCCCGACGACGAGCGTGAGACCCGTGCCCGCCACGGCCTCACCCGCGCCCTCATCCACAACATGGTTGTCGGCGTTTCCGAGGGCTTCGAGAAGAAGCTCGAGCTCGCCGGCGTCGGTTACCGCGTGCAGCAGAAGGGCAAGAACCTCGAGTTCTCCCTGGGCTTCTCGCACCCCGTGATCGTCGAGGCTCCCGAGGGCATCACCTTCGAGGTTCCCGACAACACCCACGTGAACGTCAAGGGTATCAACAAGCAGCAGGTCGGTCAGATCGCCGCTGAGATTCGCGGCCATCGTCCTCCCGAGCCTTACAAGGGCAAGGGTATCCACTACGTTGGCGAGCACATCCGCCGCAAGCTGGGTAAGGCCGCCAAGTAGTCGTAACCGACTCACTCGCATAAGACCAGCACCCCGTCAGGTGCTGGCAAGATCAACCTTTTTAGGAGTTTACGTATGAACAAGCATAAGGCGAAGCTGGAAGGCCTCAAGCGTCGTCAGCGTCGTGTTCGCGGCAAGGTCTCGGGTACCGCCGAGCGTCCGCGTCTTCGCGTGACCCGTACTAACGCCAACATCTATGCCCAGATCATCGACGACAGCAAGGGCTCCAGCCTGACGCTCGTCTCTGCCTCGACCCTCGAGGCCGAGTTCAAGGGCACCCACACCTCGAACAAGGAGGCTGCGGAGAAGGTCGGTCAGCTCGTTGGCAAGCGCGCCATCGAGGCCGGCATCACCAAGGTCGCCTTCGATCGTGGTGGCCGTATCTACCATGGCCGCGTCAAGGCCCTCGCCGACGGTGCTCGTGCCGCCGGTCTCGAGTTCTAGGAGGTATGTAGCACATGGCTCGTAATCAGAAGCAGCAGCGCGAGGCCTCCGAGTTCGAGGAGCGCGTCGTTTACATCAACCGCGTGTCGAAGACCGTCAAGGGTGGTCGTCGCATGAGCCTCGTCGCTCTCGTCGTCGTTGGCGACGGCAAGGGCAACGTCGGCGTTGGCATGGGCAAGTCCGCTGAGGTGCCCCTGGCCATCTCCAAGGCGTCTCTCGATGCCAAGAAGAACATGTTCCACGTGCCGGTGACCGAGCAGGGCACCATCCCGCACGAGGTTCTCGGCCACTTTGGTGCCGGCCGCATCATCATCAAGCCCGCTGTCGAGGGTACCGGCGTTATCGCCGGCGGCGCTGTGCGTCCCCTCTTTGAGCTTGCTGGCATCAAGAACGTCCTGTCCAAGTCCCTCGGTACCGACAACGGCCTCAACATCATCAAGGCTGCCGTCGAGGGCCTCAAGGAGCTCTCCAGCCCTGAGGACGTCGCGGCTCGCCGTGGCCTGACGGTCTCCGAGATGTTCGTCGGTAAGGAGAACTAAGCATGGCTGACACCATCAAGATCAAGCAGGTCCGCAGCACCAACGGTTGCAAGCAGGACCAGGTCCGTACTGTCCGTGCCCTCGGTCTCCACAGGATCCGCGAGGTTCGCGAGATTGCTGACAACGAGTCCGTCCGCGGCATGATCTTCAAGGTCAAGCACCTTGTCGAGATTGTAGAGGAGTAGCAAATGCAGCTTCACGATCTTACTCCCGCGCCCGGTTCCACCAAGAACCGCAAGCGCGTCGGCCGTGGCAATTCTTCGGGTCACGGCACCACTTCTGGCCGCGGTCAGAAGGGCCAGGGCTCTCGCTCTGGTGGCACCAAGGGTGCCGGCTTCGAGGGTGGCCAGACTCCGCTGGCTATGCGCCTGCCCAAGCTTCCGGGCTTCCGCAATCCCCGTCGTATCGAGTACACCGCTGTTAACGTTGAGCGTCTCGAGCGTAAGTTCGAGGATGGCGCTGTGATCGACGGTGCCGCTCTTAAGGCCGCTCGCATCACCAAGAGCGAGTTCGAGCCCGTCAAGGTGCTCGGCAATGGTGAGCTCACCAAGAAGTTCACGGTCAAGGTCGACAAGGTCAGCGCTTCTGCGCAGGCCAAGATCGAGGCCGCCGGCGGAAAGGTCGAGCTGCCGTGCTAAATGGTCTTAAGAATGCTTTCCGCATCAAAGAATTGCGCGAAAAGATTCTTTTTACCATAGCTATGCTCGTCGTGTACCGCATTGGTGCGCACGTTCCTGTGCCCGGCATTCCCTTCCAGGGGATGCTGGGCCTTTTCTCGACCGATAACAATTCGGTCGCCGCAGGTGCTATGGCCCTCCTGAATCTTTTCTCTGGCGGCGCGTTGAGCTATGTGTCGGTGTTTTCGCTGGGCATCATGCCTTACATCACCAGCTCGATCATCCTCCAGATGCTCCAGGCCGTTGTGCCTTCCCTGCATGAGCTTGCCCGCGAGGGCGAGGTCGGTCAGACCAAGATTACGCAGTATTCGCGTTATCTCACCCTGGCTCTGGCAATCCTCAACTCCGTGGGTTACCTCTTCCTCTTTAAGAGCTTCGGCATCAGCTTCAATGGCGCCGGCGCTCCCGAGATCATCTTCGACCTCATGATCGTCGGCACGCTCACCGCGGGCGCCATGCTGATCATGTGGATTGGTGAGCTCATCACCCAGCGCGGTATCGGCAATGGCATGTCGCTGATCATCTTTGCGAACATCATGGCCGGTCTGCCGCAGGCGATCTTCTCCAGCACCGAGGGCAATGCCGGTGGCATCATCACCATGGTGATCATCTGCGCCATCATCTTGCTGGTTATCCCGCTGATTGTTTTCCTTGAGCGCGGCCAGCGCCGCATCCCGGTCTCCTACGCCAAACGCGTCGTTGGCCGTCGCATGATGGGTGGCCAGACCACCTACCTGCCCATTAAGGTCAACACCGCGGGTGTCGTGCCGATCATCTTCGCTTCGGCGCTGCTGTACTTCCCGGCTCAGATTGCCGTGTTCTTCCCCGGCATCGGCTGGATTCAGGCAGTTGCCTCCGCGCTTTCGACCGGTTGGCTCAACTGGGTGCTTAACGTTGTCCTCATCGTGTTCTTCGCGTACTTCTACACCTCCATGGTGTTCAACCCCGATGACACGGCCGACAACCTTAAGAAGCAGGGCGGCTTTATTCCGGGCGTGCGTCCGGGTAGGGCTACCGCGGCCTACATCAAGAACGCGCTCAACAAGATCACGCTTCCCAGCGCTGTCTTTTTGGCGCTCATCGCCATCGTGCCTTCGATCATCTTCTCCTTCACGGGTAACCATCTGATCCAGGCATTTGGCGGCACGTCCATCCTCATCATGGTCGGCGTCGTGCTCGACACGGTCGATAAGCTCGAAGGCCAGATCAAGATGTATGATTACGATGGATTCTTTAAATAGGCTAGAGGAGGATTGCTCATGAACCTCGTATTGCTCGGAGCTCCGGGTGCCGGTAAGGGCACCGTCGCACAGGAGCTCGTCGCCGAGTTTGGCGTCGCTCACATTTCCACGGGCGACCTGCTGCGTGCTGCCGTCAAGGGTGGCACCGAGCTTGGTATTCAGGCTAAGAAGTACATGGACGCTGGCGAGCTCGTCCCCGACCAGCTCGTGATCGACCTTGTCAAGGAGCGCCTTGCCGCCGATGACGCCCAGCAGGGCTTCATCCTCGACGGCTTCCCGCGCAACACCGCCCAGGCTGTGACGCTCGATTCCGAGCTCTCCGCCATGGGTCGCGAGATCGACTGCGCCCTTCTGGTCGACGTGGCCCCTGAGGTCATCATCGATCGTCTGTCTTCGCGTCGCACCTGCCGCGCCTGCGGTTACACCGGCACGGCTGCCGATGCTACCTGCCCCAAGTGCGGTGGCGAGATGTATCAGCGCGACGACGACAAGCCCGAGACCATCAAGAACCGTCTCGACGTCTACGAGAAGTCCACGAGCCCGCTCGTCGACTACTATCGTGGCCAGGGTCTGCTCAAGTCGGTCAACGGTGACCAGGCTCGCGAGACCGTGTACGGGGATGTCAAAGAGGCTCTCGGTCTATGATCAAGATTAAGTCTGCAACGCAAATCGAGCAGATGAAGAAGGCAGGAGCGCTATCTAAGATGGCGCTCCGCCACGTTGGAGCCATGGTGCGCCCCGGCGTTTCGACCTTTGAGCTCGATCAGCTCGCGGAGCAGATTATCCGCATGCATGGCGGCATCCCGGCCTTTAAGGGTTACGGCGGGTTCCCGGGAACCATTTGCGCATCGATCAACGATGCCGTGGTCCACGGTATTCCCAACCCCGACATGATCCTGCGCGATGGCGATATCATTTCCATCGATACGGGAGCCGTTGTCGACGGTTGGGTCGGCGATAACGCTTGGACGTTTTTCGTCGGCACCCCCACGCCCGAGGCCAAGGCCCTGTGCGAGGTTACGCGCGATTGCCTTAAGGCTGCCATCGAGCAGGCTGTCCCCGGTAACCATATCGGGGACGTCGGTTATGCCGTTCAGTCCCTCGCCGAGTCTCACGGTTACGGCGTGCTTCGCGACTATGTGGGCCATGGCATTGGCCGCGTGATGCACGAGGACCCCAACGTTCCTAACTATGGAAAGAAGGGGAGGGGCGTTCGCCTCCAGGCCGGCATGGTCATTGCCATCGAGCCGATGGTTACGATGGGTTCCAACCATGTGAGCACGGGCTCCGACGGTTGGATTGTTACGACCAACGACCACCTGCCCGCCGCGCACTACGAGAACACCGTCGCCATTACCAATGACGGTCCGGTGATTCTCACCACGGATGCCCAGGGTGCTTGGTGTTCCTTGCAGGGCGGTGAAATGTAGGGCTTGCGTCAAATGCACGCCTTAACATTTCAAATGTAACAAGTTCCGCTTAGTTGTGGAGCCATTACGAAGATACTACGATACGTGCATGCGTATTGTAGAATACTCAATCGCTGTCGTTTTCTAGAGAAAGATGATTGCTTGTGAAGAAGGAAGACGCAATTGAGCTCGAGGGTACGGTAAAGGAACCGTTGCCCAATGCCATGTTTAAGGTCGAGCTCGAGAACGGTCATTCGGTTCTGTGCAACATTTCTGGCAAGATCCGAATGAATTACATCCGTATTCTCCCCGGTGACAGGGTTGTCGTGGAGCTTTCCCCGTACGACCTGACCCGCGGCCGCATCACCTATCGCTACAAATAGCGGCACGCATACACGCACTCCATTTCCGGCTGCAGGCTTAGCTCAACCTACGGTCGGATTGTGTGTGAAGACCAGCCATAGTTTTAAACGCCTGCGGCTGGGCGAGTAGATAGTAGGGAAGTAGTTTGAGCGCTACCGAAAGGAAGAACGATGAAGGTACGTCCTTCGGTCAAGAAGATGTGCGATAAGTGCAAAATCATTAGGCGCCATGGCAAGGTCCTCGTCATTTGCGAGAACCCCCGTCATAAGCAGCGTCAGGGTTAAGAGAGGAGACTACGTTGGCCCGTATTAATGGTGTCGACCTCCCGCGTGAGAAGCGCGTTGAGATCGGTCTGACCTACATTTACGGCATCGGCCGCACCACTGCGACGAAGATCTGCGTCGAGTGCAACGTTAACGTGGATACGCGCGTTAAGGACCTCACCGAGGATGAGGTTAACGCCATCCGCGATTATATCGATAAGAACCAGATCATGGTTGAGGGTGACCTCCGCCGTGAGCGCAACCAGAACGTCAAGCGCCTTATGGACATCGGCTGCAACCGCGGCCTTCGTCACCGCAAGGGCCTCCCAGTCCGCGGCCAGCGCACCCACACTAACGCTCGTACCCGCAAGGGCCCGAAGCGTCAGATCGGTGCTAAGAAGAAGAAATAAGGAGCGCTAGATAGATGGCTACTGCTAAGAAGAACGTTCGCGCTGCCCGTCTGAAGCGCGCGGACCGTAAGAACATTTCCGTGGGCCAGGCTCACATTCGTTCTACGTTCAACAACACGATCGTTTCGATCACCGATCCCCAGGGCAACGTCATTTCCTGGAAGTCGGCTGGCCAGGTGGGCTTCAAGGGCTCCCGTAAGTCCACGCCGTTCGCTGCCCAGATGGCTGCCGAGGCTGCTGCCAAGCAGGCCATGGAGCACGGTATGAAGAAGGTTTCCGTCTTCGTCAAGGGCCCCGGCTCCGGTCGTGAGACCGCCATCCGCTCCCTCCAGGCTGCTGGCCTCGAGGTCTCGAGCATCCAGGACAAGACCCCCATCCCGCACAACGGCTGCCGCCCCAAGAAGCGTCGCCGCGTGTAACTGAAAGGATCGTATCAATATGGCAATCGACAGGACTCCTGTTCTTAAGCGCTGCCGTCAGCTCGGGATCGATCCCGCTGAGCTCGGTTACAGCAGCAAGAAGGAATCTATCCGTCAGCCCAAGCGCCGTCGCAAGGAATCTGAGTACGGCATGCAGCTGCGCGAGAAGCAGAAGGTCAAGTTCATCTATGGCGTTCTGGAGAAGCAGTTCCACGGCTACTTCAACAAGGCCCGCAAGATGAACGGCGTCACCGGTGAGAACCTCATGATCATCCTTGAGTCTCGCCTCGACAACGTCGTCTTCCGTCTTGGCTTCGCCCGCACCCGCAAAGAGGCTCGTCAGTCCGTCCGTCACGGTCACTTCACCGTGAACGGCAAGCGCGTGGACATCCCGTCCTACCGCGTCAAGGCCGGCGACGTCGTCGCTGTCGGCGAGAAGTTCCGTGACCTCCTCCCCATCAAGGAGGCTCTGATTTCCTCCGAGCGCTTTGAGGTCCCTGGCTGGCTCGAGGTCGATATCGAGAAGCTGTCTGGTAACGTGCTCGCCCTGCCGACGCGTGAGCAGATCAGCGGTGATATCAACGAGCAGCTCATCGTCGAGCTCTACTCTAAGTAGTCCATCCGGGCTGCTGAGGCTGGAGGTAATACATGTCAGAATTCATTAGGCCTCAGGTTCAGGTCGAAGAGATCAACGAGACGTCTGCTCGTGTCTCCGTCGAGCCGCTCGAGCGTGGCTACGGCGATACGCTGGGTAACTCCCTTCGTCGCGTACTTCTGTCCTCGCTCGAGGGTGCCGCCGTCGAGGCTATTCAGATCGATGGTGCACAGCACGAGTTCATGACCATCCCTAACATGGTCGAGGATGTCACCGACATCGTCCTGAATGTCAAGGGTCTTGTCTTCAGGGCTCTCGGCACGACCGACGAGGCGACCGCCACCATCTCGGTTGACGGCCCCTGCGAGGTCACCGGTGCGGACTTCTTTATTCCGTCCGAGTTTGAGCTGGTCAACCCCGAGCAGCACATCGCTACGCTCACCGAGGGTGGCCATCTCACCATGAGCATGCGCATCGGCTATGGCCGCGGCTATGTCTCTGGCGAGGCTAACAAGCGCGACAACGATCCCATCGGTGTGATCCACGTCGACTCGCTGTACTCGCCGGTGTCCCGTTGCGCCAAGCTCGTTGAGGCTTGCCGTGTCGGTCAGCACACCGACTACGACCGCCTTGTCCTCGAGATCGAGACCAACGGCTCCATCGCTCCGCGCGACGCCGTGGTCCAGGCTGCCAATATCATCAACCAGCATATGGCTGCCTTTATGAACCTTGCCGAGACCCCCGAGGTCGAGGAGGAGGCTTCGATCTTCGCTCCCGAGGTCACCAACGACAACGCCGAGCTGGACAAGCAGATCGAGGATCTGGACCTTTCCGTCCGTTCCTACAACTGCCTTAAGCGCGCCAGCATTCACTCGGTCCGTCAGCTCGTTGAGTTCTCGGAGAACGATCTGCTTAACATCCGTAACTTCGGTGTTAAGTCGATCGAGGAAGTGAAGGACAAGCTTGAGTCCATGGGCCTGAGCCTGAAGGCTTAATGCTTCGCATATTTGAGGAGAAACTAGACCATGCGTCACAACGTTAAGAAGGGCCTGAAGCTCGGCACCGATGCGAGCCACACCAAGGCCATGAAGAAGAGCCTGGCCAAGGCCCTCTTCGAGAACGACCGCATCAAGACCACCGAGACCCGCGCTAAGGCGCTGCGTTCGGTCGTCGATCCGATCATCACCTGGGCCAAGAAGGGCGACCTGCACTCTCGTCGTCTGGCCATCGCCAAGCTCGGCGATAAGCAGCTCGTTGCCGAGATCTTCGACAAGGCTGCCCAGGGCATGTGGCAGGACCGCAACGGCGGTTACACCCGCATCATGAAGCTCGGCAACCGTAAGGGCGACAACGCTCCTATCGTTATCATGGAGCTCGTCACCGAGCCTTGCACGCCTAAGGCCAAGAAGGCTGCTCCGGCCCCCAAGAAGGCCGCTGCTCCCAAGAAGGTCGAGGCCGTCGAGGAGGCTCCTGCTGAGGAGACCGCTGAGTAGACAATCCGTCTGCATAGGCTATATTCGAGGGGTACGTTCGCGTACCCCTCTTTTTTTGTCGCGATACCGTTGATTGTTTGTTGGGAGCGCCCATGACCGCGCCGTCTGATTTCAATTCGATTCCTGAGCTCGATGCCACGCTTGTATTCTGTGTTGCCTATGATGGCTCGTCCTATAGCGGATTTGCCGAGCAGCCGGGCCAGACGACCGTTGCGGGCGAGTTGCGCCGCGCTATCGAGACGCTGCTGCGCCGCCCGATCGATCTGACGTGTGCGGGTCGTACCGATGCCGGCGTGCATGCGGTGGCCCAGTACATTAGCGTGCCCGTAACGGACGCTGAGCTTGCTCTGACGCGCCGTAGGTGGCTGAGGGCTATGGATGCCCTCCTGCCCAAAGATATCGCCATAAACGAGGTCTACAGGGCCCGTAAAGGCTTTTCTGCGCGTTTTGACGCGCGTTCCCGTACGTATACGTACCGTATTGCCGATCGAGATGCGCGCCCCGTGCTGTCCCGCGGTGCCGTGTGGTGGCATCGCTATCCCTTGGATGTTGAGGCTATGTCTGCTGCCTGCCCCGCGCTGCTGGGCGAGCAGGACTTTAAAAGCTTTTGCAAGGTTGCCTCGGCCGTTGGAAAGCCCACGCATCGCTGCGTGATGCGTGCCGAATTTGGCCATGAGGTTGCGTTTGGCGAGGACATCCTGACGTTCACCATCGAGGGCAATGCGTTTCTGCATTCGATGGTCCGTACGATCGTGGGCACGCTTGTCGAGATTGGCATGCATCGCCGTGAACCCGAGTGGATGCGCGAGGTCATCGATGCTTGCGACCGTACCGCTGCGGGCCCCACGGCTCCTGCCTGCGGCCTTACGTTTATGGGCGTGGATTACGATCCCGCCGAGCTTGTCGTGCTCGACTAGGGGAGGGTTCGACGCGTCGTGCGTCGACACCTGCCGTCTGTGAGCTGCGCGTGTGCAACATCTGTTCTTGGCGTGCAACATGTTAGGCGGCTCGTTGCTTTTATAGCTCGGGTGTACCATGAACCACGGTTTGATTCATTGCTATCGAGAGGATGGAAAACTTGGTTCGACGTGGCTCGCATCCGCGACTTTCGGTGATCCTTGTGGTAGAAGGTTCGCCCAGCTATGCGATGCGTGCGCTCGAGAGTATCCAGAACCAAGACCTCTACGATTTGCAGATTGTCGTTGTCTGTCGCGATACTGCGCCCGGTGTGCGCCATTCGCTTCAAGTTGCTGCCGACAGGGACATCCATATTGATTTGATTGACGTCGAGGACGCGAAGCACAGCGCTTGTCTTCGTGCCGGTTTTGCTGCCTCGCGCGGCTCTCAAATCATCGCTATGAACGCCGATGAGTGGTTTGCTCCGCAGTCCCTTTCCAAGATGGTCGATATCGCGTGCGATACTGCGGCAGACATAGTGTTCCCCACGGTGTCGCTCGACCGCTATGATGCACATCGAGAGCGCCATTCGCGTGTCTTGGATGCTGCCTCTATTGCCATAGAAGACGAGTCTTCTATGGTGACTGGGCTGCCCCAGTTGATTTTGGGCGGCCTAGTCGCTCAGACCTCTGGCGTGATGTATAGCCGTCCGCTGTTTGAGGCATGCCTGTCGCGCGGCAAGGCGTACCGTACGGTTGAGTTTATGGCTTATGCGCTCTCGCAGGCACGATTCGTGTCCGGCTGCGGCGACGCTTGTTTCCACGCGGCGGCACCTAAGCTTACAGATGCCTTTGATCCCACCATGTATGCCAGGATATCCGATGATACTCGAGCGCTCGACGAGCTTGCGGACTCACTCTCGGAAGCAGATAGCGGTGGTCGGCTCAAGCTGGCAAGCCAAAAGTTCTACTTTGCCGGACTGGTCGCCTGCATCGAGAATTTGTGTCTGAGCCCGCATGGGGTGTCGTCAATCGAGCGTTCCGCCCGCATGCGTGATATGCTCGAGGCGCCTCGAACCCGTCAGATGGTCGCCGCGCTCAAGGACAACCATCGGGGACTCGGTCTGTTGTTTGGGCCGATCGCCAGCGCTAAGCCCGCGCGCTGCGTGATGTGTACGCATCTGGCAGCTTTTCTTAACCGGACGGGCGCAAAACCCGCCTAAACGGCTCATTACGAAACAAACTTGCATAGAATTGTTTCGAAATGCGTTCTTATACACAAAAGCCTTCAAATAGCGTTAAACTATTCAATCACTAATTGATTGTCTCCGCCATCTTTTGGAGAGAGGGTTTGTATGGCTAAAAAACGCAATGGGCGCCAGGATGCCATTAGAGATATTGTGCGCAATAAGGATGTCCGCACGCAGCGCGTGCTGGTCGATGAGCTCCGTGCTATGGGCTTTGATTGCACGCAGGCGACTGTCTCTCGCGATATTGCCGATATGGGGCTGCGTAAGCTCCCTGAGGGCATCTATGTTCTGGCAGAGGACCTGCACCTGCAACGTATGGTTTCCGAGCTCGTAACGGGCGTTCTGCGTACTGATAATCTGGTTATGATCAAGGCTCAGCCTGGCACGGCTTCCGGCATCGCCGCCGCCGTTGATGCGGCAGAGTTGCCCGATGTGCTTGGCTCGCTTGCCGGCAACGATACGATTTTGGTTATTGCCCAGACGGCCGAGGACGGCGAGCGTCTCGAGGCACTGATCAACAAGCTGAGCAACTCCCGTAAGTAGGCGAGGACGAAGCGTATTCACTTTGTGACGCATAAGCTTTTATAGCGATTTGCTAGGGGCGCCGACGTTGGTCAGCGCCCCTTTCTGTTTGCAGACATGAAGGCCGTCCTGCCAGATTGCTTTAAGTAAAAGGCGCCCGAGCAACGCGTGCTGCTCGGGCGCCTTTTTGGACGAAGCTTGATGTCTCCTAGCCCACCGTATCGTCGGGCGTGGGCGTGGGCGTGGGGTCGGGAGTGGGCGTAGGCGTGGGTGTGCCGCCATCGCCGCCGGTCGAGCCGCCAGTTGAGCCACCGGTAGAGCCGCCCGTCGTGCCGGTGCCGCCGGTGGCGTCGCCGCCCGTGGTTTCGGTGGTCGTTGTGGTCGTCGTCGTGGTCGTTGTAGTGGTTTCCTCTTCGTCCTTGTCTTTGTCCTCGTTGTTCTCCGTCTTCTTGGTGTTGTTGGTGCCGTAGAACTTCCAGACGCTGTTGTTCTTGTACGTAGGCGCCGTTCCGGTCGCAAACTCCTCGCGCTCGGTGCCGGCGAGGACGGTGTTCATAAACCGCTTGAAGACGGGCAGGTTGGTGCTATCGCCCAGCAGGTCCGTGCCGTACTTTTGGATGGGAATCTCACCCGCGGAATAACCGGTCCACAGGGCGCATGCCAGCTGCGGGGTGTAGCCGCAGAACCACAGGTTGGTGGTGTTGTCGGTGGTGCCCGTCTTGCCGGCATAGGGCTGGTTGACGCTCAGGGCGCCGGCAGCACCCGTACCGCTGCCCTGCATGACGCCGGACAGAACATCGGTGACCGCGGCGGCCTCGCCCTCGGTAAGCACCTGTGAGGGATTGTCGGTGTGCTGGTACAGCACCGAACCGGTACGAGAGTCAATCTCGGTGATGGCGATCGGCTGGCGATAGTAGCCGCCGTTGGCAAACGTCGCGTAGGCGGCGGCCATCTCGAGCGGCGAGATCGAGCCGGTGCCGAGCGTCATGACGGGAACGTCCTCGATGTTGTCCTTGGCGGGGTCGATGCCGAGTTTTTTGACGAGCGAGATGATCTTGCTGTTGCCGACGGCTTCCGCCACCTGGATGTAGCCGGTGTTGGAGGAGTATGCCGTCGCCTGCTTAAGCGTGATGTTGCCATAGCTCTGGTTG
Source organism: Collinsella sp. (assembly GCA_022745215.1). Taxonomy (GTDB): domain Bacteria; phylum Actinomycetota; class Coriobacteriia; order Coriobacteriales; family Coriobacteriaceae; genus Collinsella. The sequence goes on from JAIIWC010000026.1 coordinate 16,694, forward strand.
GCGTAGTTTTGGACCTCGGTCGTGGTGCCCTTGGCCTTGAGCGGCGAGTTGCAGTTGAGGGTGACGTTGGGGTTCATGCCGTTTTGGATGGCAGTTGCCAGCGTAAAGGCCTTAAAGGTGGAGCCGACGGGACGCTTGGCCGTGGCATGGTTTACGTGGTTCTCGTCGGCGTTGTAGTCGTAGCCGCCCACCATGCACTTGATGTAGCCGGTCTTGGGGTCGACGACGACCATGCCCATGTCCAGGCCGTCGAGCGAGAGCGTATCCAACTGCTCGCGTACGGCATTCTCAGCCACCTGCTGCATCGTGGGATCGATGGTGGTCTTGACGGTCAGGCCGCCCTTAAAGAGCACGTCGGTCGAGAACTCCTGCTCCAGCAGCTGCTTCACATAGGAGACAAAATAGGGCTGTGAGTACACGTCGACGCCGCTGCCCGAAATCTCGGTCACGTTAAGGGTGATGGGCTCGGCCTGCGCGGCATCGTGCTCCTCTTGCGTGATGTGGCCCAGGCGCAGCATGTTGTCGAGGACCTTGTTGCGACGGGACAGCGCCAGGTCGGGATTGACCGTGGGGTCGTACTGCGAAGGTGAGTTGGGAAGGCCGATCAGCAGCGCGGCCTCGCTCAGGGTCAGGTCGGCGGCGCTCTTGGACAGATAGGTCTCGGCCGCGGCCTCGATGCCGTAGGCGCCGTGACCGTAATAGATGGTGTTGAGGTACATCATGAGGATCTCGTCTTTGGAGTACATATCCTCCATCTTGATGGCGATGTAGGCCTCGCGTACCTTGCGCTCGATGGTCGAGTCGAACTGCTCCTCCTGCAGGATGGTGTTACGCACCAGCTGCTGGGTGATCGTAGAGGCGCCCTCGTGGCCGCCGCCGAGGGTTGCCACCGCGGCACGCGCGATACCCCACAGGTCGATGCCGCCATGCTCGTAGAAGCGCTCGTCCTCAACGTCGACGGTGCCCTGCAGCACGTACGGGGAAACCTGGTCCTTGGTGATGGACTTGCGGTTTTGCGTGTAGAAGCTCGCGATCTTGTTGCCGTTGCAGTCGACAATCTCGGTGGGCTCGCTCACCAGATACGCATTGGCGTCGGTGTAGTCGGGCAGATCGGACAGCCAGCGGTTGACGTTGCCGACCATGCCGATGCCAAACGCTACGCCTGCAATCAGCAAAAAGCCCAAAAACGAGAGCAGGATTATGGGCAGGGCATGCGTCTTCGAACGGCTGCGTCCCTGTCGTTGGCGAGGACCCATATATTGACCTCCAGGTATGTCGTGCCGGGCGGCGGATGTGCCGTCGGGGCAGGATGGACATAAGTTATTACACGATAAACCAAACGGGGCGCGCGAGGCCTCGTGTATGCTGGAAGACGGTATTTTTCAGAGTGAATGCATACCTTGGTAAGGAGTTTGCCGATGGCGATTCGGGCGATGGGGCCGAGCGGACAATGTATGAACGGGTCGGGGGCCGCTGGGGCGGCGCTGCCCGAACTGCTGGCGCCGGCGGGCGGACTCGACCAGATGCTCGCGGCTGTTGCGGCGGGCGCCGATGCCATCTATGCGGGCCTGGGCGGTTTCAACGCACGCGTGAGCGCGCATGGCTTTACGGATGATGAGTTTGTGCGCGGCTGCGCCGTGGCGCATGCCCATGACGTGCGTGTGTACGTGACGCTCAACGTGTTCGTGTTTGACGATGAGTTGTCCGACGCGGTGGTGTTGGGAGCTCATGCACTGGAGCTGGGCGCCGATGCTCTGATTGTCGCCGATGCCGGCCTGGCTTGCGCACTGCGCGCGGCGATTCCCGGGGTCGAGATTCATCTGTCCACGCAGGCGGGCGTTCATAGCGAGGGCGCCGTGCGGCTGGCGGCCGACGAGTTGGGAGCCGAGCGCGTGACGACCGCGCGCGAGCTGACGGTCGACGAGATTGCTGCGCTGTGCGCTACGGGCGTGCCGATTGAGGTTTTCTGCCACGGTGCCATCTGCATAGGCTACTCGGGCGCTTGTGAGTTCTCGGCCCTGCGGCGTGCTCGCTCTGCGATGCACGGTGACTGCACGCAGCCGTGCCGCTTGGCGTACGACCTGGTTGACGAGGCAGGGGAGGGCGTTGTTTCCGTTGAGGGCGACCGCCTGCTGTGCCCGCGTGACTATCTCGGCATTGCACACCTGCCCGAGCTCGTTGCCGCCGGCGTGGCGTCGCTCAAGATCGAGGGGCGCATGAAGAATCCCGACTACGTGTACAACGTGGTGCGGGTATGGCGCCGGGCGCTCGATATGGTGCGCGATGACGCGTGGGAGCCCGACGTCGTGGCGGAGCTTGAGCGTGAGTTGGGTAGGTCGTTCAACCGCGGGTTTACCGACGCGTACCTGCGCGGCCGCTCGGGTGCCGAGCTCATGAGCTTTGAGCGTGCGATCAACCAGGGCGTGCGCGTGGGCCGTTTGGTCGCCGTTGGTCACGAAGAGGTGACCGTTGAGCTGGATGCCGATGTGACGGCGGGCGACACGCTCGAGATCCGGTTCTATCCGGGTACTGACGCGCGCCCCGATGTGCCCAAGCGCTGGCCGCAGGTGCCCTGTCCGGTGAATGCCGCGGCGGGGGAGCGCGTTGTCGTGCACTGCAAACGTAAGGTGGATGTGGGGTGCGAGGTGTACCTGATTCGCAGCGCCGGCGTGCTGGAGCAGACGGCGACGGCGCTGGAGCGCATGCGCGCCGAGGCGGACGCGGCCGCGCCTGTTGCACGCGTCGTTGAGGTGCTGCCGTTTGAAGGCGATGCGGTGGATGGCGATGCGTCGGCGGGGGAGCTGATGGAGTCGCCGGAGCAGGGGGTTCCCGCCCGCGTGGCTTTTGCCTGGCAGCTGATGGATATCGACCCGCATGACGAGCTCAATCTGTCCGATGCGACCGTGGTGCTCGACGAAGTCTGCCGCGCGGGCGATGCCGAGCGGACTCGGTCGCTGATGCGGCGTGCCGGGCGCGTGGTCTGTCGCAACTTGGGGCAGGTGGCGATGGCTCGCGAGCTGGGCGTGGTGTTTGACGTGGCGGCGCCGGTGTTCTGCGCGAATCGTGCCACGCTTGCTTGGCTGCGCGGGCTTGGTGCGGGTTGCGTGCATCTGCCGGCCGAGCTTGTCGCCAACGACGCCGGGCGCGTTGCCGGCCTCGCCGATTGCCCCGGCGTCTTGGGCCCCGTCGATGCTGACCGCCCTGAGCTTATGGTGTGCGAGCACTGCCTGCTGACCGCCGAGGGCACCTGTGCCACCGATGCAACGGGGCAGGTCCATTGCCGTGACTGCCAACGCCGTCGGCTGACGCACTATCTAGTCGAACGTGACGGCACGCGTCTGCCGGTCGCTATCGACGCCTGCGGCAGGACGAGGATTTTCCTGTCGTAGGTGTTTGGCCGCGCCGTTTTGGTTATTATTAGTGGGTTTATGAACTTCGAGCACCGCCGTATCCGGTGAGGGTGCTATAGCAAAAGGAGGATACCCAATGCTGTCTGTTGACGAGCAAATGCGTATCATCACCTCGGGCGCCGCGCAGATCGTTCCCGAGGCCGACCTTCGCAAGAAGCTTGAGAAGGGCGAGCCCCTCAACATCAAGCTCGGCGTCGACCCCACCAGCCCCGACCTGCACCTGGGCCACGCCGTGCCGCTGCGCAAGATGCGTCAGTTCCAAGACCTGGGCCACAATGTTACCCTCATCATCGGCAACGGTACCGCGTTGATTGGCGACCCTTCGGGCAAGAATTCCACCCGTCCGCAGCTTTCGCAGGAGCAGATCGAGGCCAACGCCGAGACCTACGTGAGCCAGGCCATGAAGATCCTGGATCCCGAGAAGACCACCATCGTGCACAACGGCGACTGGATCCTGTCGATGGACCTGGCCGGCCTGCTGCAGGTGTGCTCCAAGTTCACCGTCGCTCGCATCCTTGAGCGCGACGACTTTACCAAGCGCTACCAGTCCCAGACGCCGATTGCCCTGCACGAGTTTCTGTACCCCGTGATGCAGGCCTTCGACTCCGTTCAGATCAAGGCCGACGTCGAGATGGGCGGCACCGACCAGCTCTTCAACCTGCTCGCCGGCCGCGAGCTCATGGAGAAGATGGGTATGGAGCCGCAGGTCGCGCTCACCATGCCGCTGCTCGAGGGCACCGACGGCGTGCGCAAGATGTCCAAGTCCTATGGCAACTACATCGGCCTGACCGACGCTCCCAAGGATATGTTCGGCAAGACCATGTCCATCCCCGACGAGATGATCGGCAAGTACTATCGTCTGGCCAGCTCGCTCGCCCCGGCCGAGGTCGACAAGATCGATGCCGCCCTGGCCGACGGTTCTGCCGACCCCTACGAGCTCAAGCGCGCTCTGGGCCGCGACTTGTGCGATACCTACCACGGCGCCGGCGCCGGCGACGAGGCCCAGGCCGAGTTCGACCGTGTGTTCAAGGAGGGCCAGCTTGCCGACTTCCCCGAGAAGCACGTTGAGCTGACCGTCAACGACGAGGGCCAGATTTACCTCGCCGGCCTGCTCAAGGACCTGGGCCTTTCGGCCAGTGCCGGTCAGGCCCGCCGCGACATCGACGGCGGCGGCGTCAAGATTAACGGCGAGGCGGTGGCTCCCAAGAGCTACAACATCGACCCGAGCGCCCTCAAGCTGGGCGACACCCTCTCCGTGGGCAAGCGCAAGGGCTTCAAGTTGGTCTAACGAGCGAGTTGACCTCACAAGTGCAACAAGGCCGCAGCCGGAACGATTCCGGCTGCGGCCTTTTAAGTTGAGCGTGGAAAATCTCTCGCTGGTCGGCACTTGGGGACGTTCCTTTTGTGCCGGCATCTAGGGACACTCCTTGTCATTGGCGCAAAGCAACCTGCTCCCATTGCGCCAAGCGGCGCGTGCCGTTAAGCGGAGAGGCGTATTGTTGACCCATCGTTTGGGCATACAATGGCTATTGTCTTGCTGCGGTGAAGGCCTGTCCGCTCCGCAGCTGTTTTCTACGGTTAAAGGAGAATGTATGTCCGTTGAGGTCATGAGGTCTGTGATCGAGGCCGCCGAGGGCCGCGTGCCCGTCGACACGCTGTTTACCAATGCACAGATCGTCGACGTGTATGGCCAGCGTGTGGCGCCCGGTAGCGTTGCCGTCAAGGACGGTGTGATCGTCGGCGTGCTCTACGATGGTCGCGACGATGCCGCTGGCACCTACGAGGCAACTGAGGTCGTCGACTGCCAGGGTCGCTATCTCGCTCCCGGTTTTATTGACGGGCATCTGCACATTGAGTCCTCGAACATCCGTCCCGCCGAGTATGCTCGCATGGCCGCGACGCGCGGTACTACCACCGCCATTGCCGACAGCCACGAGATTGCCAATGTTGCCGGTCTCGACGGCCTGCGCTTTATGATCGAGGATGGTCGTCGTGCGCCCATCTCCATCAAGTACATGATGCCTTCGTGCGTGCCCGCACTGCCCGACGAGCAAGCGGGCGCTGTGATTACCGCCGCTGACATGCAGGCGTTTTTTGCCGAGCATCCGGGCGATGTCTTTGGTCTGGGCGAAATGATGAACCTGCCGGGCGTCTTTATGGCCGACCCCGAGACCTGTGCCCGCATCGATGCTGCCAACCAGACGCCGTCCAAGCAGGTTGACGGCCACGCGCCGCTCGTTGCCGGTATGGACCTCAACGCCTATGCCGCAGCGGGCATTATCGCCGACCACGAGTCGACGATTCCCGAGGAGGCGCTCGACAAGCTGTCCCGCGGCATGTATGTGATGCTGCGTGAGGGCACGTGCAGCCACGACCTGGCCAATTTGTCTCCGATGCTGCTGGAGAACCCTGCCCGCGCCCGCCGCTGCTGCTTTGCGACCGACGACCGCGCTCCCTCCGATGCTCTTTCGACCGGCATGATCGACAATGCCTGCCGCGTGGCCATCGAGGCCGGCATCGACCCGGTGGTCGCCATCTCCATGGCGTCCCTTTCCACGGCTGAGGCATTTGGCCTGGACCACGGCTGTCGCGACCCGCATGAGCTCCGTGGCGCGATCGCCCCGGGCAAACGCGCCGACCTGCTGGTGCTCAATGACCTGACGTTTGCTACGGCTCCGCATCGAGTATATGCCGCCGGTGCTCTGGTGGCGCAGGACGGCACTTTTGTGGGCGAGGTCGCACCCGAGATGGCCGAGGTTGCGGCCCTTGCCGATGAGCTGCGCGCCTCCGTTAAGCTGCCGAAGCTTTCGCTCGACGTGTTTGACTATGCCTTTAAGCCGGGCGAGGCCGTGATTGACGTGGTGCCGGGTAAGGCCATCACGGGCATGGCTCGCCCCGAGAGCGCCGAGGGCCTGCGCCGCATTATGCTGATTGAGCGCCATGGCCGCGGCGTGTCGCTGCAGGCCGAGGGCGCCGACGGCGACGGTCCCGCTGGCTTGGGCCTGGTCGGCAAACACATCGGTCGCGGCTGGGTGCGCGGTTTCACCATCACCGGTGGTGCCATTGCCTCCACGATCGGCCATGACTCGCACAACGTGTGCGTGGTGGGCGACAACGCCGCCGATATGATGGCTGCTGTCGAGGCCGTGGGCCAGGGCGGCCACGTGCTGGTGCGTAGCGGCGAGGTCGTGGCGCGCATTCCGCTGGCGCTCGGTGGCCTGATGAGCGAAGGCACGGCCGAGGACGTTGCCGCGCAGCACGACGACTTTATGGTCAAGGCGCGCGCCATGGGTATTGAGCCGCCGCTCGACCCCATCATGGGCATCATCTTCCTGCCCCTGCCGGTTATCCCGACGCTCCGCATCCGCCCCGAGGGCATGTTCGACGTTACAACCTTCACCTACGCCGACTAGTCATCGGGGACGTTCTTAAACGACTAGTCGTTGGGGACACTCTTTGGCGTGTCGCCTGACGCTGCGATTGTGGGACCTCTGGCATGTGTGAGCTATTTGCCAGGTCCTTGTAACGTTTACGCCCGCGGAGTCTTATTTGAGCTCCCTTTGGGTACGTTGGAATCGGATACACGTTCGATTCCAACAAGCCCGAAGGGAGCTTTTCTATGTTTAAACTGATTGCATCCGATATGGACGGCACACTGCTTGACGAAAACGGCCAGGTGCCTCCCGAGACCTACGAACTGATTCTGGCGCTACACGAGCATGGCGTGCATTTCGCCGCATCGTCAGGTCGTCGCTACGATCGCCTGTGCGAGTTCTTTGCGCCCGTTCGCGACAAGATGGACTTTGTCGCCGCTAACGGCGCCCAAGTCTACGCCGACGGTAAGATGGTAGACCGTGAGGTGTATTCCCACCTGGCGATTCGAAGGCTCGCCCAAGCCGTCAGGACGTTTCCCAATCTGCATCTTGCGCTCTTTGACCGAACCAAGTCCTTCCTGCTCGATGACGAGTGCAAGTTCGTGCGTGAGGTCGATAAGGACCTTCCCAATGCCGAGCGTATTTGGGAGCTGCCCGATCCCAGCGTAAATATCATCAAAGCGAGTATCTTTTGCGACGACAGTGCGGTTATGGACAGTGCGTACGTGCTACAGCGCGAACTTGGTCAGCTCTTTACTTTTGCGCCTTCGGGCAACGCGTGGATCGATGCCATGCAGCCTGGTGTGTCGAAGGCCTCGGGTATCGCGCAGCTCGCGGAGCATTACGGCATTGGTCGCGACGAGGTCATGGCGTTTGGCGACTCGATGAACGACTACGAGATCATTCGCTTTGTCGGCACGGGCTGCGCGATGGAAAACGCGCGCCCCGCGCTTAAGGCGGTGGCCGATCGCGTGGTGGGTTGTAACCGCGACCACGCCGTCCAGCAGGAGCTCCGTCGCGTGCTGGAGAGTCTCTCCTAATCCGGCAGATGGGGACGTTCCTTTTCTGCCGGCAGTGGGGGACAGTCCTTGCAGCTTTTTCGCGAAGACTGTCCCCAACGACTAGTCATTCAAGAGCGCCCCAATGACTAGGCGAGGGCGGCCATGATGGTGCGGGCGACGCCGTCGTGGTCGTTGTCGAACTCGGTGATGGCGTCGGCGGCGTCGCGGTCCTCGGGCTCGGCGTTGATCATGGCCATGCCGTGGCCCGCTGCCTGCAGCATGGGAATGTCGTTGATGTTGTCGCCGAACGCCCAGGCGTCGGCGAGACGCTCACCCAGGTGCTCGCATAGCCACGTGAGGGCCGTCCCCTTGGTGGCACCCTCACCCATGACCTCGATATTCATGGCGTAAGAACGCGTGACCTCAATGCCTCCGAGCGTGTCGAGCGCCGCCGCGATGGCGTCGCGATCGGCCGGGTCG
>JAIIWC010000089.1 GCA_022745215.1 Collinsella sp.
AAGCGGTCGCGACCGCTTCATCCGCGAGGATCGCGGTTTCAATTTGCTGGCTTAGCCGCACCAGGGCGGCATTATCGTGGGCGCTGACCGGCTGTTCGATGAGGTCGACGCCCATCGCGGGATGCTGGGCACCCTGACCGGCAAACAGAAACGCTACGCTACCCATGCGGACGCACCCTTCAGGACATGCTCGGCGCCATCGACCAGATCGTCGACGATTTCGCGTGCGCTCTGGCGTTCGTTGACCATGCCGGCAATCTGTCCGCACAAATACGAACCCTCTTCGTAATTACCGTCCTTTGCGGCCTTGCGAAGCGCACCTGTGCCTATGGCCCCAAGCTCCTCGGCGCTTGCGCCCGCCGCCTCACTTTTGGCGTAGGCATTGGTGAAGGGGCTCTTGAGCGCACGCACCGGATGTCCCGTCGAACGGCCAGTCGCGCGCGTCGAGGTGTCTCCCGCCTTGAGCACCAGCTCTTTGTATTGCTCGGAGACGGTACACTCATCGGCAACGAGAAAACGCGTGCCCACTTGGACGCCAGCGGCGCCAAGCATAAAGGCGGCCGCCACCCCGCGGCCATCCGCGATACCGCCGGCTGCCACAACGGGGATATCGACCGCGTCGACAACCTGCGGAACGAGCGCCATCGTCGACGTCTCGCCAATATGTCCACCCGATTCGGTGCCTTCGGCAACCACGGCGGTGGCCCCGCGACGCGCCACGAGACGCGCCAGCGCCACCGAGGCAACAACCGGGATGACCTTGATGCCCGCATCGTTCCAGGCCTTCATGTACTTGGTGGGATTGCCGGCACCCGTCACGACGACCGGCACTTGCTCGTCGATCACAACCTGTGCGACCTCGTCGGCAAACGGGCTCATAAGCATGACGTTCACGCCAAAAGGCTTATCCGTCTTGGTGCGCAGCTCGTGAATCTGATCGCGCAGCCAGTTGGCGTCGGCATTCATGGCCGCAATAATGCCCAAGCCGCCCGCCTCGGACACGGCAGATGCCAGCGAGGCGTCGGCAATCCAGGCCATGCCACCCTGGAACACGGGCTTTTCGATGCCGAGCAAATCGCAGAGAGGAGACTTGAGCATCACTACTTCTCCAATGCCGCCTCGACCGTATCGACGAACTCGCCGACCGTCTTGGGGTTCTCCTCGGTATCGAGTTCAATGCCAAACTCGTCCTCGACGGCGACGAGGATCTCGACGGTGCCCAGGCTGTCGAGGCCAATCTCCTCGAGCGTGGACTCGGGCTTCATCTCGACGTCGTCAAGGCCAGCGGTCTCGCGGATAACGTCGCAAACGCGCTCGAAGGTCTTCTGATCTGCCATGGTAGTTCTCCTTTGTTTGTGCCCTAGGGGCGTTTTTATTTCCTATGTGCGACTACTTCCAACGAAGCAGATAGCCACCTATATCCAGGCCGGCGCCAAATCCAACGAGGGCGATGGTGTCGTCCTCATTTAGTGCGTCGGTACGTGCCAGCCGGTCAAGCGCAAAGGGAATGCAGGCGCTCGAAATGTTGCCGGTCTCGCGTAGCGTTCGAACCACGCGCTCGTCTGGCACGCCGAGACGCTTGACCGCCTGACTCAGGATTCGTTCGTTAGCCTGATGGAATACAAAATGATCGATGTCTTCGACCGAAATGCCCGCATCGCTCGCAAGCTTATGGACCGTGTCGCAGATGGCGTTGACGCCGAACTTGAACACGCGGCGACCATTCATGGACAGCACGCTCGCGCTATCTGCGGAATCCTTAAACGGCGAGGTGCCGACCAGACCGGGAACGCGCAACGTCTCGACGTCGGGCGCTGTCGAAAGCTCAACGGCAAGAGGGTTGTCTCCCCCAGCCCCTATGACCGCAGCACCCGCGCCATCGCCAAAGAGCACGCACGTGGCACGGTCGGTCCAATCGAGCGCGCGCGTCATCTGCTCGGCGGCAACGACCAGCACGTGCTTGGCGCGACCGCGGGCGATATAGCCCTCGGCGACATCGAGCGCAAATACGAAGCCGGCACAAGCCGCCGAAACGTCGAAGGCAGGACATGTGGCACCCAGGCGCTCAGCAACGGCGCACGCTTCGGCGGGAACGAGATGATCGCCCGTCGTCGTCGAACAGACGATAAGATCCAGCTGGCTCGCGTCGATTCCGGATACCTGGAGTGCCCGCTCGCTCGCCGCTACGGCAAGGTCGTCGAGTGACTCAGTGGTGCAGACGTGGCGGCTCTTGATACCGGTGCGGGTAAAAATCCACTCATCCGAGGTATCGAGGAACTCGGACAGCTCGTCGTTGGAAACGCTGCGCTCGGGAAGAGCCGAGCCTGTTCCAAGAATCGTGAAACCCATCACTAACCTCCTTTGAGTTGTTGACGTGTTTACATCGACCAAGAGAGGATAGCGCATTCTTCGCTTTGTTGACGTGTTAACATTAAAATGTCCAAATGCGACAAAGGCTTCACATTGTGTCTATCTCTCGACACCATTGCGTCATTCACTTATTCATTAAGGAGGTAGCAGCCGCTATGGATGCTCAATTAACGATAGTCGACGTAACCGGATCGACCAACGATGACCTGCTCGAGGCAGGAAAACGGGGAGCGCCGCACGGCACGGGGCTTGCCGCCCGCGCGCAAACGGCAGGACGCGGCCGACGCGGCCACAAGTGGGATTCAACCGCCGGCAACCTGTTGCTCTCGATTGTCCTACGTCCATGCGTTAATCCTGCAAAGTACTCTGGTCTTGCCGCCGTCAGCGGCCTAGCGGTGCTCGAGGCGCTCGAAAAGCAGGGTCTTGCTAACGAGATCGGCCTCAAATGGCCCAACGACCTCGTCGCGCGAGGGCGCAAACTCGGCGGCATCCTGGTCGAGGCGGCTCGTGACAACGAGGGCAAGCCCTTTGCCGTCTGCGGCATTGGCGTCAATGTGAACTATGTGCCCTCGGAGGTTCCCGATGGCGGCCTGCCGGCAATCGGCCTCTCAGACCTCAACGAGAATGTTCCCACCGTCGATGTGCTACTCAAGGAGGTCCATCACGCGATCGTGAATGCCGTAGGCACATGGACAGATCTGCTCAACGCCATGGAAGAAGACGCTGGTCCGATCGCGCCCGTCCACGATGATTATGTCACTCACCTCAATTGGATTGGGAAGCACGTTATCGCCCGCTCCCCCGCTGGAGAGGAACTGGCGCGAGGCATCTTTAAAACCGTCGATGCTTTTGGTCGCGCGTGTATCGAAACGGAAGACGACTTACGATCCTTCCATTTTGAAGAGGCATCGCTGCGTCCCATGGGTAAATAGGGCACCATAGCCACCCACTCGGCTGCATTCCCCGGCGGTCCAAACCCATCATGCAAAACAAAAGAGCCCCGCTACCAAAATGGCAGCGGGGCTCTGTAAGCTATGAGCGATATCGCTTAGAGCTTGATGTCGATGTCGACGCCAGCGGGGAGGTCGAGACGCATGAGCGAATCAACGGTGCCCGAGGTGGGGTCGAGGATGTCGATGAGGCGCTTGTGGGTGCGCATCTCGAACTGCTCACGGGAATCCTTGTTCACGTGCGGCGAGCGGATAACCGTGTACAGGTTGCGCTCGGTGGGCAGGGGGACAGGACCGGAAACGCGAGCGCCGGTCTTCTGAGCGGTCTCGACGATGAGCTTCGCGGACTGATCGACGACCTCGTGATCATAGCCCTTGAGGCGAATGCGGATCTTCTGGGTAGCCAACTTAAACCTCCAAAGAGTGCGAGAGATGTTCTCGCGGATTACGTAACAGGGAGCTCGAACTTAGGCGTTCTTGCTCATGACCTCGTCCACGATGGACTTGGGCGCGGGCTCATAAGAGTCGAACTGCATCGTGTAGGATGCACGGCCCTGGGTCTGGGAGCGAAGGTCGGTAGCGTAACCGAACATCTCGCCCAGCGGCACCTTGGCACGGATGAGCTTGCTGTTCTTGCGATCCTCCATGCCCTCGATCTTGCCGCGGCGACCGGAGAGGTTGCCCATAACGTCGCCCATGTACTGCTCGGGGGTCTCGACCTCGACAGCCATGATCGGCTCGAGCAGCTGCGGATCGGACTTCTTGAGGGCGTCCTTGATAGCCATGGAACCGGCGATCTTAAAGGCGGCCTCGGAGGAGTCGACCTCGTGGTAAGAACCGTCGAACAGGGTGACCTTGACGTCGAGGACCGGGAAGCCGGCGATAACACCGGTGTTCAGGGCCTCCTGGATGCCCTTGTCGATGGACGGGATGTACTCCTTGGGCACGACGCCGCCGACGATAGCGTTGACGAACTCGTAGCC
>JAIIWC010000090.1 GCA_022745215.1 Collinsella sp.
GACAATGCCAATGCGGTCGCCCTCGCCCACGCCGAGCGTCACGCTATCGAAAATATGCTTGGTGGGAAACTCTAGGCTGATGGAATCGCATCCCAAAAGAATCGCCATATGCCCTGCTCCTTCGTAGAAATTCAACGTTGTCCATGATAGCAGCGAAAAGGCAGGCCGCACACGACACAAAAAGGCGGGCCACCTCCCGCAAGAGATGACCCGCCTCTCCAATCAGTCCCGCGGCAACCGTGGCCGCCGCGGGCCTCAAGCATGTCCCGGACTAGGAGAACATACCGGTGAGGTAATCATTCAGCCGCTTATCCTTGGGCCGTTGGAAAATCTCGTCGGTCTCGTCGTACTCGACCATATCGCCCATGTAGAAGAACGCCGTGCGGTTGGACACGCGCGACGCCTGCTCCATGTTGTGCGTCACGATGACGATGGCACGGTCGGCAACGATCGACGACATCAGGTCCTCGATCGCCAACGTCGAGATGGGGTCGAGCGCCGAGCAGGGCTCGTCGAACAGGATCACGTCGGGGTTGAGCGCCAGCGTGCGCGCAATGCACAGACGCTGCTGCTGACCGCCCGAAAGCGCGTAGGCGCTCTTGTCGAGCTTGTCTTTGACCTCGTCCCACAGCGCGGCACCGCGCAGACTTTCCTCGACCATGCGGTCGAGCTCGTCACGGTCGGTGATGCCGTGGCGCTTGGGCGCAAAGGTGATGTTGTCGCGAATGGACTTGCGGAAGGGGTTGGGCTGCTGGAACACCATGCCGATGGAGCGACGCAGCTCGTACGTGTTCTCGGTCTTGGTGTTCACGTTGCGCCCGCGGTAGTTGATCTCGCCCTCCACGCGACAGCGGCGAATCTCGCGATTCATCAGGTTGAGGCTACGCAAGAAGGTCGACTTGCCGCAGCCCGAAGGCCCGATGAGCGCCGTGATCTCACCCTTGTGGAAGTCGAGCGACGTATTGTGCAGCGCATGGTGGTCGCCATAGTACACGTTGACGTCCTTGGCGGAGAGCACGACCTCGTCGCTCACGGCCTTGCCGCTCACGCGCACGTGCTTCTCGCTCTCCCCCACACTCGACAGAAAGTCCTGGGTCTCGGACGTGGCCGCATCGGTTGCGGGCGTCGCATTTATCTCGCTCATTCGGCCGTCATCCTCCTTGCCAGTTGCTTGCCCACGATACGGGCGACTACGTTAAACAGCAGCACGCAGATCATCAGCAGCGCCGCGGTGCCCCAAACGATCTGCTGGGCCTCGGGACTGCCCTCGCCATAGATCTTGTAGATGTGCACGGCGAGCGACTCACCGGGGCGGAACACGTTCCAGGCGCAGGTGGGGCTCGACAGGTTAAAGCTCAAGAAATTCAGACGAACCGGCGAGCTCATGCCCGAAGTAAAGAGCAGCGCTGCGGCCTCACCAAACACGCGGCCGGCCGAAAGCACGATGCCGGTCACGATGGCGGGCATGGCCTCGGGAATCAGGATGTGCAGCGTGGCCTCCCAGCGAGTAAGACCCATGGCCAGGCATGCATCGCGCTGGGCCTGCGGCACGTCCTCGAGCGCCTGCTGGATCACGCGCACCAGGATGGGGATGTTGAACATAGTGAGCGCGACGGCGCCGGAGATGATGGAGTACTTCCAGCCCAGCTGCACCGAGAACACCAGAAAGCCGAACATGCCGACGACGATGGAGGGCAGCGAAGACAACGTCTCGATGGCGGTCGAGGCGATGTCGCGAATGGGACCGTCGGGCGCGTATTCAACTAGGAAGACCGCGCCGCCCAGGCTGATGGGCACCGAGATGATCAGGGTGATCAGCAGCAGATAGAACGAGTCGAACAGCTGGTAGAGCACGCCGCCCTGGGTTCCGTTGGCGCGCGCGGGCTGCGTGAGAAAGCCCGGCTGGAACAGCGTCGAGATACCCTCGAACAGGATGTAGGCCACCATGGAGACGACGATGAGCATGACGATGGCGACGATCGCCGTCAGCACGCCCGTGGCGATGCGGTCCTGCCTTTGGACACGCCCGAGTCTCGCCTCGTCGATGTGGATGCGCGTGCTAGCCACGAGCCTTCGCCCCCTTGCGGCCAATGAGATGGATGATCAGGATAAAGATGAGGCTCATGCCCATCAGCAGCAGGCCGAGCGCCCACAGGACATCGTCCTGGGCCGACCCCTCGGCATAGACCGCCATAGATGTGGTGAGCGTAGTGGTGATGGTGGACGCCGGCGACAGCAGCGACGTCGGCATGGCCTCGATACCGCCGATAACCATGCGCACGGCAAGCGTCTCGCCAAAGGCGCGCGTCATGCCAAGGATGACTGCGGTCATGAGCGACGGCATGGCGGACTTGAGCACCACGTGCCAGATGGTCTGCCAGCGGGTGTAGCCCAGCGCGAGCGAGCCCTGGCGGTAGCTGTCGGGCACGGCGCGCAGGCCATCGACCGAAAGCGTGGTCATCGTCGGCAGAATCATGACGGCCAGCACGATGGCGCCGGGCAAGATGCCCAGGCCCGTGCTCACGTGGAAAACGCTCTTCATAAGGCCGACGACCACGTGAAAACCGATCAGGCCAAAGACGACCGAGGGAATGCCGGTCAAAAGCTCAATAAGCGGCTGAAAGACCTTGGAACCGAACTTAGGCTTAATCTCGACCGCAAAGATGGCAGAGCCGATGGCGATGGGCAGCGCGATGAGCGTGGAAAGCACCATGACTGCAAATGAGGTGACAATCAGGGGCAGGGCGCCGGTGTAGGGCAGGCCGTTTTCGGCCGTGTTGGCCAGGTCCCACTTGGTGCCGGCGAAGAACTCTACGACCGAGACGCCGTCCTTGAGAAAAGCCGAGAGGCCCTTTTGGGCGACCATAAAGATGAGCGCGGCAACGACAAGCGTCACGAGCGCTACGCACGCGCCCGTGACGCCCAGGCCCACGTTCTCAAGGTCGCGCTTTGGCAGCTGTTTTGCCATTGCAAACCTTTCCAGGGGCGATTACCTATTTAGCAGAGACCTTGCCGCTGGCGTCCTTGACGACCTTCATAGCAGAGACGGGGATAAAGCCCTGCTCCTCGACGAGCTTGCCCTGGACGTCGTCGGAAAGCATGAACTCCAGGAAGGCCTTGGTGGCCTCGTCGGCGTCCTTTGCGCAGTACATGTGCTCGGTAGCCCAGATCTTGAAGGAGTCGTCGGTGACGTTTGCGCTCTTGGGCTCGACGCCCTCGACCTTGATGGCGTTGAACTTGGAGTCATCGAAGTGCGAGAAGTCGAGGTAGGAGATGGCGTTGTCGGTGCTGGCGATCTGAGTCTGGACGTCGCCGGACTTGTCGAGCTCGGCGTCGCCCTTAAAGTCGACAGCCTCGTCGCCAAAGACGGCGGCCTCGAAGGTGGCGCGGGTGCCGGAGCCAGCCTTGCGGTTGAGGACGACGATCTTGGCGTCGTCGCCGCCGACCTCCTTCCAGTTGGTGATCTGGCCGGAGAAGATGCCCTTGAGCTGCTCGAGGGACAGGTCGTCGACCTTGACGTTCTTGGAGACGACAGGGCCCATGCCCACGACGGCGACCTCGTGGTCGACGAGGTTCTTGACCTGGTCGGCCTCGAGCTTGGTCTCGGCGAAGACGTCGGAGTTACCGATAGTGACGGTGCCGGCGGCAACAGCGGTCAGGCCCTTGCCCGAACCGTTGCCCGAACCGGAGATGGAGACGTCGGGGTTGGCGTCCATGAACTTCTCGGCAGCAGCCTCGACGAGAGCCTGGAACGAAGAGGCGCCGTCGTAGGTCACCTCGCCGGAGACGGACTCGGCAGCAGCAGCGCTACCCTTGTCGGCGGCATCGGATGCGCCGGAGCCGCCGCAACCAACGAGGCCGAGACCGACGATGCTGGCGAGACCACCAGCGAGGCCGAGGAACTGACGACGAGAATAAGCCTGATCGAGCATGATCTTCCTTTCATACATGCGAATCGCGGGCACCCTGCCCGCTTTGCTGTTTGGAAAGATACGGCCCCGATCGTGCGACAACCGCGCCAGCTGCGGTTTCTTACGGGCATCTGATAGACCCTTACCGCAAGCGCTGCCCAGCCTTTACAAACGAATAACAATCCCCACCCCAACCATGGCACGCCTTTTACACCAGAGCGGTAGTCATTGGGGACGCTCCTAAACGACTAGTCGTTGGGGACGTTCTTGTTTGACTAGTCACTTAAGAACGTCCATTACAGTCGAGATTGTCAGCCCGGGCCCGTCTCGGGCTACGATTGAGGCGCGCCCAGAACGGGCCGCCGACCGGGCGCCCGCGCACGG
>JAIIWC010000091.1 GCA_022745215.1 Collinsella sp.
GCGTTGAAGCTCAACCGGGCCGTGCTGAACCCGTCCGCCTGCGCCGAAGTGGAGACGCCGGTGCTGCTCTTCCAGTCCGGACGCGACATCTGGGTACTCAATAAGCCGCAGAATCACTTCGTCCAACTGGTCAAGGACGGCGGCGGCGAGGCGAACATCGTGCGCTTCCCCGAATCGCGCCACGAAATCTTCTCCATGCCCAACAGCACCTACAAGCCCTACCTCGAAAAGATCCTCGGCTTCTACGACGATCCCATGATCGCCAGCGCCGCGTACTGATGTAGCTCTTCATTCATTGTTCACCGTGCGGTCACCTTGTGGCCCGGCCCGCTTTAGGTGGCGGGAGAACAATGGAATTATGGGCATAATGTCTTCTCTCCGTCGCCGCGCCGCCGTGGTTGCGGCCGCGGTATGCGCCGGCGCGCTCGCGTTGACCGGTTGCACGGCGTTCAATAATTCCGATGACGGCACAGCGGACGGCAACGGCGCGTCCGCCACCACGCAGACCTTCCAGCCGTCCGGCGGCAAACCGACCGCCACCCTGAGCATTGCCTCCGGCTCCGAGAACAAGGAAGTCGCCACTGCCATCCAGAAAGCGGTCGACCAATCCAACGTAGCCGTGACGATGCACTACATGGGTTCGCTGGAGATTATGAACGCGCTCAAGGCCGGCGGCCAGAATTACGACGCCGTCTGGCCCGCTTCTTCGATGTGGATTTCGATGGGAGACGCCAAGCACATCGTCAAAGACGCGGCCAGCACCTCCACCACGCCGATCGTGTTCGGCATCGCCAAATCCAAGGCCGTCAAACTCGGCTGGGCTGACGACTCCGGCGCCACCAAGCCCGTCTCCACCGCGGACATCCTCGCCGCGGTCAGCGACGGCAAACTCACGTTCTCGATGACCTCCGCCACCCAGTCGAACTCCGGCGCCTCCGCCTACCTGGCCTTCATGACAGCGCTGCGTGGTGGCGATGGCCCGTTGACTGAAGCCGATCTGGCCGACGACCAACTGAAGACCTCGGTCACCAAGCTGCTGTCCGGCGTGGACCGTTCCTCCGGCTCGTCGGACTGGCTTAAAGACATGGTCGTGGCCAATCCCGACCGCTTCGACGCGATGGTCAACTACGAATCGCTGGTCATCCAGGCCGACAAGGCCTTGGACAAGGACGGCCACGACCCGCTGCTCACCGTCTACCCGTCCGACGGCATCGCCGTCTCCGATTCGCCGTTCGGCTACGTGGATCGCGGCCAGAAACTGAAGTCCGCGTTCGATTCCTTCTCCAAAGCGCTCGGCTCCAAAGACGCCAAACTCGAGTTCGAGCGCGCCGGCCGCCGCACCGGGCTCGGCGGCACACTCGCCTACGCCACGGACAGTCAGGTCAAGCAGTCCTTCCGCGCCGAGTGGGGCGTGAATACGGACGCCTCCGCGCTGAAAACCATCCCGCTACCCGCCGCCACGGTGATCGACAGCGCGCTCAACGTCTACCAGACCGCGCTCAGGAAACCCAGCTGGACCATTTGGGTGGTCGATTACTCCGGTTCGATGTCTGGAGAGGGCAAGAACGGCGTGGTCAAAGGCCTGAACGCGGCGCTCGACCCGGACCAGGCCAAGAAGTCGTACATCGAGCCCGCCAGCGGCGACGTGAACATTCTCATCCCGTTTGAAACCGAGGCCCACCGCCCGGTCAAGGCCACTGGCACAAGCACCAGCGACCTGCTGCATGAGGCCGATGCCACCGATGCCAGCGGCGGCACCGATATCTATGAAGGCCTGCTGAGCGCGCTCGACGAGCTGCCCAGCGAGTCGGAAGCCTCGCAATACACCACCGCCATCGTGCTCATGACCGACGGCCGCTCCAACTCCGATCATCAGGACGAATTCGAAAGCGCCTATAAGTCGCGTGGCCGTGATCTGCCGATCTTCTCCATCATGTTCGGCGACGCCGATCCCAGCCAGCTGAAGTCTCTCGCCACCCTGAGCAACGCCAAGGTATTCGACGGCCGCTCCGGCGACCTCGCCGCCGTCTTCCGCCAAGTCAAGGGCTTCAACTGATGCTCCAGGTAATCTGTGGATTCGTTGTCGGACTGCTGCTCGCCGGGCTCGGCTTCGGGCTGGCCGGCGGCGGAGTGCCCGGCCTGATCGTGGCCGTGGTGCTGGCCGCACTCGGGTATATCGCCGCCTCCACGCTCACCGAGCCGGAGCGACGCATCGGCAAAATGCTGGTTTCCGCCCTGCCCAACGGTCAGAAGGCCGCCGATACGATCGACGCGGCGAACGCTCGACTCAACTCAATCGCCATGCTCACCAAGCAAGTACGTGACCCAGCCGTCAAAGCCGAAGCCAATGACTTCATCGCCGCTACCAAAGATTTAGTGCAATACGTGACCCGAGACACCTCCGCCTACCCGACGTTGCGCCACTACATCACCGTGTACGGCGAGCAGACCGAGAAACTGTTGCGCTCCTACGTGGACGTGGAAAGTTCCGGCGCACGCGATCAGATAGCCACGGCACGAATCGAAACCATCGAGGCGCTGCAAGTGCTCGAACAGACCGCCGCCGGCGAACTCAGCCGGGCGGTAAGCGCCAAGACGTTGGGCATTACGGCCGACTCCGACGCCATCCAACGGTTGGCCCGCATGGATGGATACGACGACGTCGCACCTTCGCCTGTGCCTTCCTCGGCTGCCGATGAAGGACGGCATGCACCCAGTCAGGGCCCGGCTCACCAGTCGGACCAGAAAACGGACGCACAATGAAACTCTCCAAATCAAAAATCATCGGACTGATCGCCCTGCTTGCGGTAGTGGGCGTGGTCTGCGGCACGCTGGTGTGGCGGCAATCGCAACCAGCGCCGGCCGAACCGACCGAACAGGTGAGCATCACCGGCTACCTGGGCGGCGAGAAAATCGGCCTGTTCGATGACGCCAAGTTCAAGGCGCTTGCCGCCAAGCAAGGCATCGCCATCGACTATCGCAAGGCCGGATCGCTGGCCATGATGGATGCGGACCGGAAAGGCATGGATTACCTGTTCCCCTCCTCGCGCGCGGCCGTCGAATACGGCAATGCGAAAGGCGTCAAGGCCACCCAAAGCGACATCGTCTTCAACTCACCGATTGTGCTGTACACGCACAAGGCCGTGGCGGACGGGCTCGTGAACGGCGGACTTATGACCAAGGACGATTCGGGCGCGTACCACATGGATATGGCCAAAGCCGTGGACGCGATGGTCGCCAACACAACCTGGGCCGACGTCGGATACACGGCAGGCTACGGGCAGTTCCGCATCGACTCGACCGATCCGGTGAAGTCGAACTCAGGCAACGAATACGCGGCGCTGCTCGCCACGGTGCTCAATGGCGGGCAGCCGGCCACGGTCGATTCGGTGGCGCGCGACGGCAAGACCATCGCCTCCATCTTCGCCAAATCCGGTTGGATGGAGACCTCTTCCGAGGATTCGTTCAACCAGTTCCTGACCTTGGGCGTGGGCTCCAAGCCGATGATGGTGGGCTACGAATCGCAGCTGCTTGATTTGGCCGTGAACCAACCGGATGCGTTCAAGCAGATCAAGGACGACGTGGTCATCGTCTACCCGACGCCGACCGTGTGGAGCACCCACACGCTGATGGCCTTGGACGAGAAAGGCGGCACACTGCTGAACCTGTTGAAAACACCGGCGGTGCAGAAGCTGGCGTGGGAGCGCCACGGCTTCCGCGCGGCCAACTTCGCCGGCACCGATTCGATCAGCCGATTCGGCGTGCCCGGCACGCTCGACCAGATCCCCGCCGTATCCGAACTGCCCAACAACGACGCCATGCAACAACTCATCGCCACCCTCCAATCCACGCAATAACTCTTTTGCCAGCCCCCAATCGGTGTTTTTATTAACCCCCTCTGACGAGCTGAGTCGTATAGCAAACAGCCCAGTGGGCTGTTTGTAGACGAAGGCGAGCGAGAGCGAGCAAATAAGAAATCGGCTGTAAGCCGTCCTTAATTGCGTTCGGGCTCCCGGCAAAGCCGGGTGGGGGGGAGAGACCCAAACATAACTATCAAAAAAGGAACCAGAATGCCCCAAAACATCACCCTCGCAGACCTCACCAAAAGCTCCGCAACCCCCATCACCAACCCGTTACTCAACACCAACCAAGCCGCCCCCAAC
>JAIIWC010000092.1 GCA_022745215.1 Collinsella sp.
CGCCGGAAAACTGCTCGTCCAAGCCCTCGACCTCGACGGCCTCGGCGGGAGCGGCGGCAAGCTCGTCAGAGAACTCGAGCTTGGTCTGGTTCATCTTGAGCCAACCCCAAGTGGCAGCAGGCATCGCATTAACCTGCTCGAGCGTGGTAGCAGCGGTATTCGTGGTCTGTTTCATTATCCGATCGCTCCTTCCATCTCGAGCTTGATCAGGTTGTTCATCTCGACGGCGTACTCCAGCGGCAGCTCCTTGGAGACCGGGTTGGCAAAGCCGTTGACGATCATGGTGCGGGCCTCTTCCTCCGAGATGCCGCGGCTCATCAGGTAGAACACCTTGTCGTCGCCGATGCGGCCGATGGTGGCCTCGTGGCCGATGTCGACGTTCTTGGCGCGGATGTCCATGGCCGGAATAGTGTCGGAGCGGCTCTGGTCGTCGAGCATCAGCGACTGGCAGCTCACGGTTGCCTTGGAACCCTCGGCCTTGGGCGTGGCCACGATGGAGCTGCGGAAGGTCTGGATGCCGCCGCTCTTGGAGATGCCCTTGGTCTCGACGGTTGCCGAGGTCTCGGGGGCGTTGAGCACGACCTTGCAGCCGGTGTCGAGGTTCTGGCCGGCACCGGCAAAGGTGATGCCGGTAAAGCTCGAGCGGGCGCGGCGGCCGTTGAGCACGCTCATGGGGTAGAGGTAGCCCACGTGGCTGCCGAAGGAGCCGCTGATCCACTCGATGTCGCCGTCCTCGTCCACACGCGCACGCTTGGTGTTGAGGTTGTACATGTTCTTGGACCAGTTCTCGATGGTCGAGTAGCGCAGGTGCGCACGCTTGCCCACAAAGAGCTCGACGGCGCCGGCGTGGAGGTTGGCCACGTTGTACTTGGGCGCGGAGCAACCCTCGATAAAGTGCAAGTCGGCGTCGTCCTCGACAATGATGAGCGTGTGCTCAAACTGGCCGGCGCCCTTGGCGTTAAGGCGGAAGTAGCTCTGCAGCGGGAAGTCCAACTTGGTGCCCTTGGGCACGTAGACAAACGAGCCGCCCGACCACACGGCGCCGTGCAGGGCCGCAAACTTGTGGTCGGTGGGCGGGATGAGCGTCATAAACTTCTCGTGGATGAGCGGCTCCCACTGCGGATCGTGCAGGGCCTCCTCGATGCCGGAATAGACGATGCCCATCTTGGACGCCGTGTCCTGCATGTTGTGGTAGACCAGCTCGGAGTCGTACTGCGCGCCGACGCCCGCCAGGTAGCTACGCTCGGCGTCGGGGATGCCCAGGCGCTCAAAGGTGTTCTTGATGTCGTCGGGCACCGACTCCCAGTCGTGCTTTTGGTCGGTGTTGGGCTTGACGTAGGTGACGATGTTGTCCATGTCCAGGCCCTCGATGGAGGGGCCCCACGTCGGATCGGGGAAGCGGTTGAAGATCTCGAGGGACTTGAGGCGCAGGTCGAGCATCCACTGCGGTTCGTCCTTCTTGGCGCTGATCTCGCGCACGATGTCGGGCGTGATGCCGGCGTCGAGGCGCTCGAATCCCTCCTCGCCATAGGTGAAGTCGTAGAGGCTGCGGTCGATGTCCGCGACCTCGGTGCGGTTCTTGGTCATTACGTCGCCCCTTTACGCCTGCTGCTCGGCAGCGGCGGCCTCGGCCTGGGCGCGCTGCTCGGCGGCCTCGCGCTCGAAGGTCTCAAAGCCGTTCTTGTCGATCCAGGGGATGAGCGAGGCGTCGTCCTCGCGCACGATGTGACCCTTGACCATAACGTGGACGCGGTCGACATCCAAGTGCTCCAGGATGCGCGTGTTGTGCGTGATGATGAGCATGGAGCCGTCGCAGCTCTTGCGGTAGGCGTCCATGCCGTGGCTGACGGTGGAAAGCGCGTCGACGTCCAGGCCCGAGTCGGTCTCGTCGAGGATGGCGAGCTTGGGCTGCAGCAACAGGAGCTGGAGCATCTCGACCTTCTTCTTCTCGCCGCCCGAGAAGCCCACGCCTAGCTCGCGGTTGAGGTAGGCGGTATCCATGTTGAGCTCGGCCGCGAGCTCCTTGACGCGACGACGGAATTCCTTGCCCTTCATCTCCAGGCCGGGGCGGCCGGCGATACTGGCGCGCAAAAAGCTCGACAGTGGCACGCCGGGGATCTCGACCGGGGCCTGGAAGCTCAGGAACAGGCCGGCGCGCGAGCGCTTGTCGGTGGTGAGCTCGGTGATGTCCTGGCCGTCAAAGACGATGCGGCCGTCGTTGACCGTGTAAACGGGATCGCCCATGACCAGGTGGCCAAGGGTGGACTTGCCGGCGCCGTTGGGGCCCATCAGCACGTGGGTCTCGCCGGCGGCGACGTTGAGGTTGACGTTGTGGAGGATGGTCTTCTCGTCCACGGAGGCGGTCAGACCTTCGATGGAAAGCAGCGGATTTGCGCTCATGCTGTCCCTCTCTATATATGGTGTACTCATGGGTGTACGAAACCCTAGGAATCTTCTCGGAATAAAGTTACTATGGGTTCGGCTTTAGTCAAGGGAAAACCCGACTAATCCACCCGACTTTTCAAATTTTGGGACAAAATAACCTGTTGTGTTTGTCCCACTTACTTAAGATTTGGGACAAACAAACCTGGTTATGTTGTCCCAGATGCGATGGGAGGGTAGGTATGCTCATTTCTTCCAAGGGCCGCTATGCCCTCCGGCTGATGATCTATATCGCAGCGCTTGGTGACGTCGAGGGCAAGATTGCCCTGCGCGAGGTCGCCGACCGTGAGCACATCTCGCAGAAGTATCTGGAGCAGCTGGTCCGTCCGCTCATGAAGGCGGGCCTGCTTAAGAGCGTGCGTGGCAAGGGCGGCGGCTACATGATGGCCAAGGACCCCGCCGAGGTGCGTGCCGGCGACATCCTGCGTGCCGTCGAGGGCAGCACGGCTCCGGTGGCGTGCGATGGCATCGACAACAGCTGTACCCGCAGCGATCTTTGCTCCACGGTCAAGTTCTGGCGCGGTCTGGACGACGTGATCGAAAAGTATGTCGACGGCGTGACGTTGGCCGACCTTGCTGCCGTCCCCGAGATTAACTTTGACATCAATCTGTAGGTTGAGCGCAATTCCTTAAGATTTCGCGGAGGGTTGTTGCCGTTTACCGAGGGGTTGTTGTGCAACAACGGACGAGCTGCAATACTTACTTTTATCTTTGCAAACTGCACTTTAACTACACCAATGCAGGGAGGATCTTATGCAGCCCAAGCATTCTGCGATTGTCGCGGGCCTGACGCTGGCGCTTTCGTTTGGCGCCGTTACCGCACCCGCACCCGCTGCCGCCGAGGAGCCCACACCGGGCGTTGCCTCGGATGCGACCGATATCGATAAGGGTCTCTATACCCAGCAGTCCTTCTCGGGCGTGCTGAGGTCGGTCCAGGGCGTTTCGTTTGTTAACGTGACCCCCGAGATGAAGTACTTTACCAAGTACGAGAGCCATGGCAACTATAATCAGGGCTTTTCGTATGGCGACGGCTATAACGCGCTGGGTTATTACCAGTTCGACCGTCGATGGTCGCTCATTCCGTTTATGAAGCAGGCCTACAACTACAACCCCGAAAAATACAGCATGCTCAAGGATGCGATTGATCGCGGCAGCGAGATTTCCAACACGAGCAATGCCATGTACGAGAATGGCCAGCTCACCGAGTTGGGCCGTATTGCGCAGGAGGCCTTCCAGGGCGCTTATAACACCGACCCTGCTGAGTTTTCGGCTCTGCAGGATGCGTATGCGTACAACTCGTACTATGCGGTGACCGAGGCGTGGCTCAAGAGCGGCTTGGGCATTGATATTTCGGGCCGCGCCGATTGCGTCAAGGGCATGGTGTGGAGCATCACCAACATGTGCGGCACCGGTGGCTGCAGGGACTTCTTCCGTTGGGCGAATCTCTCCAACGATATGTCCGACCGCGAGTTTGTGACGGCGCTCTCCAATAGCGTAGTCAACAATGTCGCCACTAAGTTTTCGAGTCAGCCCCAGTATCATGAGGGCTGGAAGAACCGCTACCGCAACGAGCTAAAGGACTGCTTGGTTTATATCGCTGAGGACGAGGCTGCCGCTGCGACGCCCGTGCAGCCCGAGCCCACGCCGGCGCCCTCGCCGACGCCTGATTCGAATGACGGCTCGAGTGACGATGCCAACGATGACAGGATG